>JANXUN010000164.1 GCA_025356185.1 Gemmatimonadaceae bacterium | reverse complement strand
TTTTCGCCCGACGGAAAGACGGTGTACTTCGGCGTGAATGCGCCACTGCCCTTCACGTGCGCCGAAAGTTGCCTCACCGGCGCGCGTGAAAGTCGTCCGTCGTCGACGATCCGCAAAGTGAGCGCGACGGGCGGTTCGGTTGCGACGGTGGCGACTGTTGGTGCGCCCGGGCCCGGTTTGTCACCCGATGGCAAGTACATGGTGTTCGCCGATTCCGGCACGTCGCGCCGATTTATCCTCGCTGATAAAGACGGCACCCATCTCAAGACATTTAGTGTGGCCAGCTCGCAGACACTGGTTGGCTGGGCGGGAAGTTCAACGCTGCTCGCGATTGCGTCAGGACCAGTTCGACGGCTGCACGCGCTGTCGCTGCCGGATGGCGTATCTCGCGTGCTGTCGCAGAGCAACGATTTTATTTTCTTGCCAGCGTGGACTCCCGACAGCAAGTCTGTTTCAGTGAACCGATACGGCCCCAACGGCTGCGAACTGACCGTCATGAATGCGGACGGCAGTACACTACGAACGATTCCTATCTCGAAAACGGGGGGATGTTCGAATGTCGCGTGGACGAGCGATCAACGCTGGATCGTCACGTTCCAATTCAAGGAAGGGAACTCGCGACCCGTACTGAGCGCCATCGAAGTTTCGACGGGCCAGTCGAAGGCGCTTCGAACGTTGAACGACAATAACAACAGCATGCAATGGATGGTTGATCGCGATGTCGTCGTGATCAGCGAAGGTATCCGCGATGCAAATGGTGCGCGGCGCGCCATCTCGCAAATTGACCTCGCGGGCACCGTAAAGTTGCTGCGCGAAATACCCGTCGAGACTGGAACAACCGTCACACTCGTCGACCGCAACAGCGTGATCATTGCACGAACGTCTCTTCGCGATTTTCGCGTGATGTCGCTCGCAACGGGCGACATGAAACCGCTCGCAGCGGTCGCATCGGGAGCCGTGTCGCCCCGTATCGCGCTGTCTGCAGACCATGAATGGATGGGCTATCTCACGGGTGCCGACAACACGCAGTTCACGAAAGTCGAACTTGTAAAGATTGACGGACGCGATCGGAAAACAATCAATCTGACGTTCGCTGCAGAAGGAGACGGCGGCATGGTCGTGATGTCCGGCGGAACCGGCGCGGCCGTTGGCGAGCGTCGCACACAAGGCCAGCCGTCAAACGTGTACTTCGTGAACGCCACGGGCGCGAAACAGCTGTTCACATACGTGGGACAGCAAGCCGAGTTCGCGCTGTCGCCCGATGGACGCACCGTGCTCTATCTGCTTAACGAATTGTTGCCGCCAACCATCTCGGCGATCGACATCTCCACCATCAAATAGAACCACTTAAGACATGCGCCTCGCCGTCGCACTCTCCGCGTTGTCTGTCATTTCGATCGGTACGTTATCGTTTGGCGCGTTGTCGTTCGGCGCGTCATCGCTGCCAACACGCGGGCCAACATACGAACGCGCGTTCGTGCTCAAGCCCAAAGAAGGCGTGTTCGCCTACGCGCGAATTTCACCCGACGGAAATCGCCTCGCCTACGCATCGCAAATATCAGCGCGGCCAAGTGCGCAGCGGAGTTGGTCGGTGACGGCAGTCGATCTTACATCCAAGAAAACGCTCTTCTCGGAGAACGGCATCGACGCGTACTGGTCGAATGACGGCACGCGCGTGATTTACTCCGGCGACGGCGGCGTCGTGATTCGAAACGTCGCAACCAGCGCGTCGAACGCATACCCCGAGGCCTCACAGCTCGGCGACTATTTCAGCTGGGCGGTTCGCGACGGGAAAGACATGGTTATGACGATCGCGAGCAATTACTACTACGTCACGAAAGATGGACCCGTGCTTCCGCACACGCATGTGACGACGTGCGATGGCATTGGTACGGGAGAGCGGCCGCTCATCGCGCATGACGGCAAACACATCTCGACCTTTGTGAAAGGCATACTAGTCGTGCGCGCGTTGGACAACTGTGACGGCATCATCAACACGCACATCCAGGGCTCGAAGGCCGATTTCTCGTGGGATAACCGGTACATCGCCTTTCATGCAGTCAAGCCCGCAGGCACCGGCTACGAAATTCGTGTTGTCGACCTCGAAAAGAAAACCGTGCGCACGCTGCCGAATCTTGAAGGCTCGTCGCTCTTTCCAAGTTGGACAAAAGACGGGCGTCTGTGCTTCCGATACGATGGCCCAGACTATCGTGGTTTTTTGATTGCCAGCAACGTGCTCGACACACCCGAATCACCACTACCAACTTCTAACGAAGCGCTGCCTGGTGATCGTCAATGGGACGACATCTTTCCGGAAACGGCATCGGCCAAGGGCCTTCGGCTTGTGATGATCTGGGCGCCATGGAGCGCGCACAGCCTGGAGTCGTTTGCCAATCTTGAACAGGCGCGCACCGATCTCGCGTTGCGCGGCGTGACAGTCGATGCCGTCGCCGCAGCGGATCCCGGTAGCCGAGAGAGCGACATCACGAGTCAGCTCGACGACTTTCATGTGACAGTTCCACGCATCCCGATCACATCGCGCCATCTTGTGATGACGGAAGCGCGCAATCAGATGCCAACCATCATGTTGTTCAAAGACGGAAAGCTGCTCGAAAGCAAGCTCGGTGCGCAGTCTGTTGAAACGCTGCGCGCCTGGGTGACGAACGCGGCGGCAAAAAACTAGATCAGCGCTAACTCACGGCGACAATCGATAAATTATTGTGCCGGCAGCAGCGTTTCCGCGCACCGTGGCGGTGAACAGCGGCGTTGCGCCACCGTTGTCGATCGTTCCGTCGAGCGTCACCAACGTGTCGCGCAAAGACTGCTGCCTGAGCACAGTCACGGTGAGCTTGTTGCCAGTGAGCACCGACGCAACCGCTTGCGGCGGCGCGCTAATCGAGAGTCCGAGCACAGTGCCCGTGAGCCGCGTTGCACCCGACGAAGCAGACTCGCGCCACAAACGAAACGACGACGGCGCATTGCCGCCCACTGTTGTCGTTGCATCCCAACGCCCAGACGGTGATTCGCCCGTGCTGCCGATCACATCAACGGTGCGTTCGCGAACGCGCGTGATGCTGCCAAACACCCCGACACCGCCAGTGAGATGCACGAGCAGTCCGCGACTCGTGAACGGATCGCTTCCGCTGCGGTAGTAGTCGTGATAGTTGGCGTCGACGGCAGATACCGTTAGTACCTGACGAAACCCGGGCCAGAACACCCGCGGACGCCCCGTGGCATTCGCCAACACTAACGATCCCGACACGAGATACTCGAGCGAATCGACAAACTCCAGGTACGCGCCCGACGGTGACTCGACGCGTAACTCAAATCGCGTGCTGCGCGACACATCGGGCCAGCCGAGAAACATCGAATCGCGATCACGATCAAATTGTCGCGGTGTCACCGCCACAATCGTACCAGGCGCCTGCGGCACCAACGTCGCACCAGCAATCACCTCGCCATCCGTAGTGCGCACACGCAGTGAATACTGCTCACCCGGTGTGACGACGAAATGTGCGTACAGATCTGTCGGTAACGTCGCGCCCGGCAAATTTTCAAAGCGATACACGCCTGCCCCTTTGCCGTCGGAGCGCACCACCGCGTCTTCGCGAAGCACCACCGAATCGCCGCGCGTGTTGAACACCACGACGCGTGCGTTGCGAATTGGACTTCCACCGTCTGCGACGATGGGGTCGAGTGAGTCGTACGCCACGCGCGACGCCAACGACGCGCCAGTCAGCGAACGCTCAACGAGCACCACTTGATCGGGAATGCCCGGATTGAGCACACCATGTACCACAACGCGCGATGCCGACGCGGGCAGCGCGACTTTATCAAACGCGCATGCCGCGAAAGCGCTGCCTGCGAATACCGCACTCAATAGCGCGTAACGAAAGCGGTGACGTACAATCAACTCGGTCACGGCCGCCTCAAGTACGATAGGTTCGCGTTGAACACGCGACCGAACTGTTCGACTAAATATCGGGCTTTGAGTTGCAGCGACGACGAGCTCACCGTGCCGGTATCGACCCAATCGGTGCTTGCGGTAAGAGCGTATCGGCGAATGAACAGCACAGTGGGCGTTGCCGAGTACGGGCTTTCGACCGTGTCGATCACTTCGTTAAATCGCGTGCCGTTTACCGACTGAGAAAGTGTACGATGAATATCCGACACGCGCCCTCGCGTTCGCGTCTCCAACCGCGAGTCGACTAGTAAAACCTTGGTGCCATCAAGTCCGGTGGACAGTGTGAACGGCAATGCCGCGCCGTTCACAGATTGCAAATCCCACGTGCCCGTGAACGAGCTCGCAGGCGTCGTTGGCAATTCTTCGGTGCACGCGGCAGCAGCGGTTGCCGCCGCCAAGGCGATGAGCACAGCGAGTCGGCGATTCACCACGCCACCGTGAGTCCAATAGTCGGCACGATCGGCAACTGTGACAAACTTTCCCGTGTCGCGGGTGTTGCTGAGTAGTCAAAGCGATACGCAAACACATTGTGTCGGTTGATCGCGTTGATCACACCAAG
>JANXUN010000151.1 GCA_025356185.1 Gemmatimonadaceae bacterium | reverse complement strand
GTACGGCGTCCCAAAAGAAGTAGCGCTCGGATGGGCGCTCGCATATCACGGACTCAGCTTCATTCCGATCACAGCGATGGGCGCCGTGTATTTCGCTCGGTTGGGAATGCGCGTCAGCGACGTCACCAAACGCAACGCGGTCACGCCGACGCGATGAAGCTGATCGTCACCGCGACCGTGACGATCGCATGAGCGATACTGTAGATGCGGCGCGCGTAGAGCGTGCACACGCGAAGCTCAATCTCATTTTGCGCATTCTCGCGCGTGACTCGAGCGGATACCACCGGATCGAAACGCTGTTTCAGCGGTTGGCACTGCACGACACGGTGAGGGTGGACACGCGGGTCACGTCTCGTGCGTTGCATTGCGATGGTCCGTCGATGCCGAAGGGAGGACTAGGAGCGCCCCAAGAAAATTTGGCGTGGAAGGCCGCCGAACGCTTTATGCAGGCCACCGGGTGGGATGCGGGATGGGAGATCACCATCGATAAACAGATTCCCGTGGGCGGTGGCCTGGGCGGTGGGAGCTCCGATGCGGCCGCAGTTCTTCGTGCGCTTAACGCGCTGGCGCCGACGCCGCTGGCAGCGGGTCGTCTGCTTGAGCTCGCTAGAGAACTTGGCGCCGATGTCTCGTTTTTTGTACTGAATGCGGTACGGGCCTGGGGATCTGGTCACGGTGATCGGCTGTTCGCGCTTGATCCGCTGCCGGTGGCGCAGGTTGCCCTCTTCGCCTTTTCGACTGGCGTAAACACCGGCGCGGCCTACTCCGCGTTCGCCCACGCACGAGAGCAGAGCGGCCAGCGAGCTGGCGAACGCGACTATTCCACTGATGAGCTTGGCGATTGGAGCGGCGTCACCCAACACGCGTCGAACGATTTCGATGACGTCGTCTCAAGACTGCACCCTGGCGTGGCTCAGGTACTCCCGATGGCGCGTGATTGGGCCGATCGATTGGTACGGTCGGGCTCGCCATCGATTGGCGCATTGAGCGGGAGCGGAGCCACCTGCTTCGTGCTTTCGACCGCCACCCTGGGCGAAATGCGCTCCGTGATAGCGTCTAAGGCGCCCGTCTCCAGCGAATTTCGAACCTTGTTTACCACGACTGGCTGAATCAAGCCCTGCGACGACGCGGCCACGGCACGGCTGACGGCCGCGCCGCACGGCTCACCCCGTGCAGGCGCAGAAAACGCCCCCGACGTCGCACAAAAATGCGCTCTGCACAACCTATTAAGATCGGCACTTCCCACTTGCCCAAATGAATTTTCTGCCGATACTTCTAACAGAGTCTCCACGCTTTTGCCTAGTTGTCCGTATTACACAGTGAGCCGACCTCTCCCCCGTCGGCGTCACGTGGCCCACGCAGGCGTTGTGTCACAATGCGTCGCACCCCGACGCGTGTTGCATCTCGCCCGCTGCAGCTCTCTCACGGAGTGCACGGCATGAAGGGTTTTCTGGTGTTGTCAGGCGTTGTCGCCACGTCGGCGTTTACGACGATGGTTCCCACGCTGCACACATCGACGGTTCGTCCAACGCCGACGGTCACCTCTGCGGCGCGCACGACGCCTGCGCCTGACCTCGCGGCCGGCCATCTCGTCGCGACGTTGACGAAGCGCAAGGTGCCGACCAGCACACGAGGCATCGCGCACAAAGAACTCACGAGCGTCGTTCAACGCTACTGCGGATCGTGCCACAGCGCGACGCAGCGAAAGGGCAACTTGTCGCTGGCGGGATATTCAGTCGATTCCGCTGCTGTGGAGTTAGAGACATCAGAAAAAATGATTCGCCAGCTGCGCGCGCAGATGATGCCGCCGCCAGGTTCGCGACGTCCGACCGGTGACACACTCACCGCGTTAGTCGAAGCGCTCGAAACCGTCGTCGATAAGTCGGGTCCGGCGAATCCGGGCATGCGCGTGTTTGGTCGATTGAATCGCCCAGAGTACGAGCATGTCATTCGCGATCTGTTCAACGTGCAGATCAACGCGGGCGACTACTTGCCGCTCGACACCAAGAGCGCAAACTTCGATAACATCTCCGACGTGCAAATGCCGTCGGCAACACTGCTCGAAGCGTATTTAAACGCGGCGTCTGCCGTCAGTCGCATCGCCGTTGGCGACAAGAACGCGGCGGTAACGCAAACAACGTTTAAGGCATCACCGTTTGATTCGCAGCATCCTTGGGACTTTGTCGAGGGCGCACCGTACGGATCGCGTGGCGGCTTGGTTGCCGTGCACACGTTCCCCGCCGATGCAGAGTACGACATTCGCATCAACGTTGGTGGTGGCACCGGCGCGAAGATGGAAGACGTCGTGTTATCAATCGATGGCGAACAAGTCGCGCTGCTGCCGTACGAAAAAGGCATTTCGCGCAACGGCGCATCGGCAGATGCTCCTGCCGGCTTCGACTACCTGCGCCTCGATCCGATCAAGGTGAAGACTGGACAGCACAAGATCGCGGTCGCCTTCGCGCGTCGCGCCGAAGGGCCGTATGAAGATCTGATCAAGCCGCACGATTGGTCGCGTGCGTCGGGTGGTAACGCGTCAGCTGGCACCACCGAACCGCCGTTTATTTCCGACGTGATGGTGACCGGACCGTATCGCGTGACGGGCGTCTCTGATTCGCCAAGCCGTCAAGCGATTTTTAGCTGTCATCCAACCGCCAAAGCCGCTCAGCGCGCCTGTGCAGAACAAATCCTGACGCGGTTGTCGGGAAAAGCGTATCGCCAGACGTCAGCGGCGAAAGACGTTGCGGGATTGATGAAGTTTTACGATCGCGGCATCGCGCAGAATGGTGCGGGATTTGAAGACGGCATTCGCCTCGCCCTGCAAGCGATGTTGTCGCACCCGAAATTTGTGTTCCGCTTCGAGCGCACACCGGCATCCGCGGCGCCTGGCACCGATGTCCGTGTTGGCGATTACGAACTCGCGTCGCGACTGTCGTTCTTCTTGTGGGGCTCAATGCCCGACGATCGCCTGTTGTCGCTTGCGCGTCACCAGCAGCTGACGGTTCCCGCGACGTACAACGCTGAAGTGAAGCGCATGCTTGCCGATCCGCGCTCCGAAGCGATGTCAAAGCGGTTCGCTGCGCAGTGGCTGCGCTTGCAAGATTTGGAAAAGGTGCATCCGGACGCGTTCCTGTTTCCCGATTTCGATCTCAAGCTGGCGAACAGCATGCAGAAAGAAACGGAGCTGTTCTTTCAGGATATCGTTCGCCGCGACGCGAGCGTGATCGAGCTGTTCAACGCGGACTTCACGTACGTGAACGAGCGCTTGGCCAAGCACTACGGCATCCCTGATGTTGCAGGCACCGATTTCCGTCGCGTGAATTACCCCGATGCAACGCGTCGCGGCATCTTCGGGCAGGGTTCCATTCTTGTGCAAACGTCGTTGGGCAATCGCACATCACCGGTGTTGCGCGGCAAGTGGGTCATGGAAGTGCTGCTTGGCACGCCGCCGCCGCCGCCGCCGCCGAACGTGCCCGATCTCGAACAGACCGCCGGCTCGAAAGATGGAAAGGTGCTGACGACGCGTGAACGCATGGAGCTGCATCGTGCGAATCCCACGTGCAAGTCGTGTCACCTGTTCATGGATCCCATCGGATTGGCGCTCGACAACTTTGACGTCACCGGTCGCGTGCGGTACCGCGAGAACGGCGCGGCATTGGATACGCGCGGTCAGCTGTACGACGGAACGTCGATCTCGACGCCCGACGAATTGACGAAGGCGTTGTTGTCACGTCCGATTCCGTTGATGCGCAACTTCACCGAAAACCTGATGGCGTACGCGCTCGGTCGCCGCATGGAAGACTACGATCAGACCACGGTTCGGTCGATCGTGAAAGACGCGCAAACAAAGAACAATCGCTTTTCCGCGTACGTCTTGGGTGTTGTAAACAGTCGGGCATTCCGCACGAAGCGTGTGGAAACCGTCAGCGCTGACGAGCATTAAAACCAAGTCTGTTGTCGTAAGTCGTCGTTCATCCCTCGCGTTGTTCCCGTTCGCTCCACCATTTGCTCCGAGACCTATCCGATGACGTTTTTGACCCAGAAGCATCTGCATCGCCGGACGTTTCTACAGGGCCTAAGCGCCACCATTGCGCTCCCCTACCTTGACGCGATGGAGCCCGCTGGACGCGCGTTCGGTCGTTTGGGTAAGGCGACGGCGGCAGCCGCTGACAAGAGTCGTCTGGTCTGCATCGAATCGGTGCACGGGGCGGCCGGCAGCAACGCGTGGGGTGCCAGCAAAAACTTGTGGGCGCCTGCCGGCGTCGGACGCGACTTTACCTTGGGCGGCGACAGCGCACTCGCACCGTTGGAGGCGTGGCGCAAATACTTGACCATCGTCAGCAACACCGACGTGCGCATGGCGGAAGCATTCGAAGCGCCTGAAATTGGCGGCGATCACTTCCGTTCGGCAGCGGTGTTTCTCACGCAATCGCATCCGAAGCAGACCCAAGGATCAGATCTGTTCTGCGGCACGTCGTTCGATCAAATCGTCGCCCGAAAAATCGGACAAGAGACGCCGCTGCCTTCGATGCAACTGTGCATCGAAAATCTCGATCAGGCTGGTGGTTGCACATACAACTATGCGTGCGCCTACACCGACACGATCAGCTGGGCGTCGCCGTCCGAGCCGCTGCCGATGATTCGCAATCCGCGCGCAGCGTTCGATCTGCTGTTCGGTGCCGGTGCGAACAACGCCGATCGTACGGTGCGCCGTCGCGACAACGGCAGCATCCTTGATTGGATGGTGTCAGAGTTGGGCGTCATGAAGCGCGACTTGGGCGCGGCCGATAAACAGCGTCTCGAGCACTACCTCGAAAACATTCGCGAACTGGAACGTCGCATTCAAAAGGTCGAAGCGAAAAACAAGAGCGGCGAGGAGCGCGCGATGCCGGAAGCGCCTGTCGGCGTTCCCGACTCGTTTGAAGAACACATGAAGTTGATGTTCGACATTCAGGTGTTGGCGTTCCAGTCAGACATGACGCGCGTGTTCTCATTCAAGACGGGTCGCGACGCGTCCAGCCGCACGTTCGCAGAAAGCGGAACGAACAAAGGTTTCCATCCGGCGTCTCACCACGGTGGCCGTGAGTCGGCCATCATGGAATTCAACCTGATCAACAAGTATCACGTCGGCATGCTTCCGTACTTCTTGGACAAACTCAAGAACACGATGGAAGGCGACAGCAGCCTGCTCGACAAAACGACAATCATTTACGGTTCGCCGATGTCGGATCCGAACATTCACGCGCACCGTCGCTGCCCACTGATTTTGTTGGGCGACGGCAGCAAGCTTCCTGGCAACACACACCTCAAGGCGCCCGATGAAACGCCGATGGCTGATGTGTTCCTCACGTTGTTGCACAAGTTTGGCGTCGACAACATGCGCAGCTTTGGCGACAGTGTGTCGCCCTTCGCACTGAACGCGTAAGAGGAGATTCGCATGAGAAAACAGATAGCCATCCTGTCGTCTGCACTGTTGCTGGCTCCGCTTGCGTCGATGTCGGCGCAAGCGACCGCAGCAAAAGGCAGCGATCACGCTAAGACAACCACGGCCAAGATTAGCACGACCGACGCGAACTCTGCGGCGGCGCTGGCGGCGGCAGCAGGTCGCGGAGATCTGCCAGCGGTGCGTGCACTGCTCGCGGCGAAAGCCGATCCGAATTACGCGCAGGGCGACGGGATGACGGCGCTGCATTGGGCCGCCGATCATGGCGACACCGTGATGACGAACTTGCTGATCAAGGCTGGCGCGAAAGTGTCCGCCACAACCCGACTGGGTGCAAACACGCCGCTGCACGTTGCGGCACGCAACGGTCGCGCTGGTGCTGTGCGAGCACTGCTCAACGCTGGTGCGAGTGCGAGTGCACTGACAACCGGCGGCGCCTCTGCACTGCACCTCGCTGCCGAAGGTGGAAACGCCGAAGCGGTCGCAGAGTTGATCAAGCACGGCGCCAACGTCGACGCACGCGAAGGTGAGTGGGGACAGACCCCACTGATGTTTGCGGCTGCGGCCAATCGGCCAGCGACGATTGCGGTGTTGCTCAAGAACAAAGCCAACCCATCGTTGTTGAGCCACACCGTCGATTTGACGTCGCAGGCGCAACTCGATCAGGCGTCGGCGAAAA
>JANXUN010000143.1 GCA_025356185.1 Gemmatimonadaceae bacterium | reverse complement strand
TTAAGTGTCGAGGAGATCAAGGGCGCGCGACTCGTTGCGGCCGACGTCGCCCAGCGACTGATCGGACCGATCGGCGTGACGCTCGTCTCGATCACCGTGTTGCTCTCGACATTCGGCTCGATCAACGGCTCCCTGCTTACGGGCCCGCGCATTTTTTTTGCCATGGCGGACGAAGGACTGTTTTTCCGGGCCGTCGCTCGCGTCCATCCGCGCTTCAAAACGCCGCACGTCGCGATCGGGCTGGCGGCGGGGATTGGGATCGCGTTCGTCCTGCTGCGTACGTTCGAGCAGTTGGCGGACATCTTTGTGACCGCGTCGCTGATCTTCTATATCCTCAGCGTCGGTGCCGTATTTCGGTTGCGGCGGCGACCGGACTGGAATCCGCCGATGCGCGTGCCGCTGTATCCGGTGGTGCCTGCGCTCTTCTGCCTCGCGACGTTCTTCCTGCTTGTCAACGCGCTCCTCGATCCGGGTCAGCGCTGGGGAACGGTCGGCGTTCTTGGGATCGTCGCGCTCGGCATCCCCGTCTTTTACGCCACGGTGGGGCGAAGGGCGAGAGACGGGAGACAGTGAGACGGGGGACGGGAGGGCACCTGCAAGACGGGAGAGACGAAAGACGGGAGAGGGGTAAGACGGGAGATTGAGCAGTCCTCCCGTTTCCCGTTCCCCGTCTCCCGTTTCCCGTCTCCCGTTTCCCGTCTCCCGTCTCCCGTCTCCCGTCTCCCTTCTCCCGGTCCCGGTCCCGGTCCCGGTCCTGGTCCCGGTCCTGGTCCCGGTCGCCCGTCACATTTCTGCCTACCGACCTCATCCGTATCGTTGGAATTTTCCACCCTATGCGGGGCGCAAAGTCGTTACAAATGTTCTATCATTCCCGCCGGACTGTTTCGGTCGACTCGCGTTCCGCGCGAACTCCGGCACGTCCGCGCTCCCGCAACTGCACGTCGGGCGAAGAATTTGGTGTAACGGGTCGGCAACGTCACTTCACGGACGGTAACGCCACGTGCGCCAGTGTTGTTTCTTCGCCTGAGGTCGAGCGTGGTGCGGTCGATCTATCACTCGGACGGAGATCCTCGATGCGGCAAATGCGGCAATTCGGAGCGCTGTTAGTGGCGCTAACGATTACAACGGCACACACGGTTTTCGCGCAGGTGACGACCGGTTCTATGGCGGGAAAAGTTAACGGTCCAAACGGCCCGGTAGCGTCGGCACGCGTCGTCGCTGTTCACCAGCCGTCGGGCACTACGTATCAGACGCTTTCGCGCGCCGACGGACGCTTCATCGTTCCGGGCATGCGCGTAGGCGGCCCGTACACGGTGACGGCAATTGCGCTGGGTTACGCGCGCAACGCCCAAGAAGGACTTGAAGTCACACTCGGTAACGCCACCGACGTCACCTTCGATTTGAAGCAAGCAGCGGTCACGCTGACGGGCATCGAAGTCACGGCCACTGGCGGCGCCCTGAGCTCAAAGATTACCGGCGCATCGACGACGATTTCGAAAGAAGCGCTCACGGCCTTCCCGACGATCGGTCGTACCATCACCGACTTCACCCGCCTCGTTCCACAGTACGGCGGCGGCGGCTCGTTTGCCGGTCAAGACAATCGTCTCAATAACTTTACGTTGGACGGTTCGTTTTTTAACAACTCGTTTGGATTGTCAGGTCAACCGGGTGGACGCACGGGTGTGTCGCCGATTCCGATCGACGCGATCGAACAGCTCCAAGTGAACATCGCGCCGTTTGACGTGCGTCAGGGCGGCTTCACTGGCGCCGGCGTCAACGCCGTGACCAAGTCAGGCACCAACGAATTCAAGGGTTCGATCTACTACAGCGCTCGCTCACAAAAGCTGCAGGGCGATAGCACGGCTGGTCTGTTCTTTAACAAGGGCACATACAAGTTCAATCAGCCCGGTGGCTGGGTGAGCGGCCCGATCATTCAGAACAAGCTCTTCTTCTTTGCCGATTACGAGAGCGACCTATTCACAGCACCTGCAACGCCATGGACCGCGAACACCGGCGGGCAAGCGTTGGTCGGCAACACGACCCGCGTGTTGGCCTCGGACTTGGATGCACTCAGCACGTACTTGCAAAGCAAGTTCAACTACACCACCGGCCCCTACCAGAACTTCAATCTTGAAACGCCGTCCGCGCGCTTCATCGGCAAGATTGATTACAACCTGAGCGAAAAGAACAAACTGAGCTTTCGCTACAGCCGCCTCACCTCAGAAGCGGGTCAGCAGATCTCGAACTCGGGATCACTCGGCAACTCGGCTGGCAATCGTCGCGACAACGTGAACTCGATGAGCTTCCAGAATTCCGGATACGGAATTATGGAAAACATCGATTCGTACATCGGTGAACTGAATTCGCAAATCGGCACGAACATGTCGAACCAGATCATCGCCGGCGTCACGATGAACGACGAAAGCCGCAAGTACAAGGTGCCCGATCTGTTTCCATTGGTCGACATCTTGAGCAACGGCTCCAATTACGTGTCGTTCGGCTTTGAGCCATTTACGCCAAGCAACGTGCTGACGTACAAGACGTATCAGTTCCAAGACAACTTCTCGATCTACACCGACAAGCATGATTTCACGCTTGGAGTGACCGCGCAGAAGTACAATTCGAACAACGGCTTCTCGCCGGGACTGCAGAGCGCGTACGTGTACAATTCGCTGGCAGATTTTTACGCCGACGCCAACGACTACCTCGCGAACCCGAATCGCACGACGTCACCGGTTACGCTCAATCGTTTTCAGGTGCGTTACGCCAATCAGCCTGGCGTGAAGATTCCGTACCAGCCGCTCGAGGTGCTCACATACGGCGCGTACTTGCAGGATGACTGGCGCGTCGCTAGCAACCTGAAGATGTCGTTCGGCGTGCGCTTCGACTTGCCGGTGTTCAGCAATACCGCCTTCGACAATCCACAGGCTGATGCACTGATCTTCCGCGATCGTACGGGCGCGTCGGTCTCGTACAACTCAGGCCACTTGCCGAACGCAAATATTCTGTTTTCACCGCGCGTGGGTTTTAACTGGGACGTCACAGGTGATCGCCGCACAATCGTGCGCGGTGGTACGGGTATCTTCTCAGGCACGCCGCCGTACGTTTGGATTTCCAATCAGCTCGGCAACACCGGTGTGCTCACCGGCTTCGATCAGCTGACAAACATCAAGACGCGTCCGTTCACGCCAAATCCGGATGCCTACAAGCCGGCGACAGTGACGGGTGCACCGGCCGCGTCATACGAACTCGACGTCACCGACCCGAACTACAAGTTCACGCAGCAGTGGCGCACCGATATTGCAGTCGATCGCAAGCTGCCATGGGGATTTGTCGGCACGGTTGAAGGTTTGTACGGTACCGAAGTGAACGGTGCGTACTACACCAATGCCAACCTACCGGCGGCTCAGACGGCTTTCACCGGCGCGGACAAGCGTATGCGTTGGACCAGCAACCGCATCAACGCAAACGTGACCAATGCGTTCGTGATCGGCAATACGAACACGGGTTACAACTGGAACTTCTCGGCGTCGCTGTCCAAACAGTTCACGAACGGACTCTTCGCAAAGGCCGCGTACTCCACCGGTGTCGCCCGCAACTCGTATGACCCGGGTTCGACGGCGTCCTCAAATTGGGGTGCAAACGATCAGGCCAACGATCCGAACAACCCTGGCGTGCAGTTCTCCGCGTTCTCGCCGGGCTCGCGCGCGTTCCTCGCGCTGTCGTATCGCAAAGAGTACTTCAAGTTTGGTGCGACGCAGATCTCGTTGTTCACGCAAATGGCGACGCAGGGCAACTTGGATTATCGCTTTAGCGCGGATGCCAACGGCGATGGTCAATCCAACGACTTGATCTACGTGCCGAAGGATGCGTCGGAAATGAACTTCCAGCAGTACTGCGTCACCACCGCCGGCGTGGTGGCAACCTGCGGCAGCGCCACTGCCGCGCGTACGTTTACGGTCGCCGATCAAAACACGGCGTGGGAAGCGTACATCACGCAGGATCCGTATCTCAAGAATCGTCGCGGCAAGTACGCCGAGCGCAACGCGTTCTTCTTGCCGATGCTGATGCGCAGTGACTTGGGTGTCACGCAGGAACTCTTCCACAACGTCGGTGGCAAGCGGAATACGGTTGCGCTTCGCTTCGACATCCTCAACCTCGATAACCTCATCAACAAGAAATGGGGCTCGGGGCAGCGCGTAATTTCGAACGTGCCGTTGTTGCCGCAGGGTGCGGATGCCAATGGCGCGCTGCTCTACCGTCTCCGCAATGTCGGAACCGATTTGCTGAGCACCACCTATCAGCACACGGCCGGCGCGAGCGACGTGTGGCGTATGCAGTTGGGTGTGCGGTACACGTTCAACTAACAGCACGTTCAGTATCGTGAAAAACTGCCGGCGGCCATGTGGCCGCCGGCAGTTTTTCATGCTGAGAACTCACAATTGGCCTCGGTTACCAGCTGTCAGCGATCCACGCGCTGACATCAGTCTTAGAAAATCGTGAGATTGATGTACTTCCGCGGATTCTTCTTGATGTCCGCGATCAATGAATCCGCATGCGTGAGAATCGAGTCGACGTGCATGTACAACTTGCCTTTGTCGTTCAGCAGCATCGCGATGCTGCCGTCGCCGTTCGTCGCCTTGTCGATGACGCCTTGGAGCTTTGTGTTGGTCGCGCGAAGTTCGTCTGAGAGTTTCGCAAGACTGGCAGACGCGGAACGCGCATTCGTGAGTGTCGAATCGACCTTCGTCGAATCGATCGACGCGATCGCATGACGCAGCGATTCTTGTGTTTTCGTAAGCTGCGCCGATTGCACCGTGGCGACGTTACCCAGTTGCCCCACAAGTTTGGACAGCGCGGCGATCGTTTTGCGCACGTCTTCGATCGCGCCGCTGTCGACAAACGTCATGCGCGCGCGACCAGTGATGGCCTTCACGTCGGCGGCAATCGAATCGCCCTTGCTGAGCAATTCGGCTGTTCCCGGCGATGATTTTCCAGTGGGAATTGTATCGCCGGCGGGCAAGTACTCGCGCACGTTCAATACTGGACGCAGGGCAATGAGTTGATCACCAAAAATTCCGTTTGCTTCGACGGTTGCCGTCGAGCCTTTAGGGATCTTGTACTGCTGCTGAATCTTGAGATCGATCACAACGGTGCCGTTCGGATCGAGCGTGACGTTGTCAACGAAGCCAATCGCCACGCCGGCCAACAGTACCTGTTGTCCTTGCTTAATGGCCACCCCCCACGGGAATCGCGCGTACATCGGGTAATTGCGCGAGAGACCGCCGCGCGCAACCCAGACGGTGCCGCCAAGTCCAACGACGAGCGACACGATGATCAGCAGTCCGACGAGTGCTTCGTCGCGTTTTTTCATAGGACGGGAATTGAACGGAGCAGGGCGACCATCGACACATCGATGATTGACATAGCTATGCCTGAATGAATGGAGCGAATATGGCAGCGACCATCGCGTCCAAAACGAGAATCGCGACGGACGCGAGGACGACAGCGAGCGCGGTCGAGCGTCCCACGCCTTCGGCGCCCGCCTCGGTAACGTACCCTTCGTACGAGCACACGAGTGCGATGGCGCCACCAAAACACACCGCTTTAATCATCGAATAGACGACTTGGAACTGCGTAAATGCGAGGCGCAGTCCATCGAGAAAATCGGAGGTGCGCACATCGGTGGCGAGAATCAACGTGAGCCACGCACTAAAAATGGCTGTCGCATTCGCGATCATGGTCAGCGCAGGAAGCATCACCAACGCTGCCAACAAGCGCGGGAGCGCGAGATATCCGATCGGATCGAACGACAATGTTTCCAGCGCGTCGATCTGTTCAGTCACGCGCATCGTTCCGATCTCGGCAGTCATGCGTGCACCGACGCGTCCGGTAAGCACCAGTGCGGTGAGCAACGGTCCAAGTTCGAGCACGATGCTTTGTCGCGCGATCAGTCCGACCACTGACACCTGCACACCGGGAAACAGTTGATAGCGCGTTTGAAACGCAGTGACGCCGCCCAAGAACGCCGCAACGATAACGGCGAGTGGAACCGACTCGACGCCTATCACGCGCATTTGTCGAATCGTTTCGGGAAACCACGCCGCGGGATCACGCAGTCCGCGCATCATGTCAACGAGGAAGAATACCCGTTTCCCGACGGCGCCAACGACGCTTATGGCCTGACGCCCCGCGCCGAGCGCGACCCGATTGTAAATCGTCATTACGTACGGACGCGCGCGAGCATCACCAACGCAATTACTCCAACGATCACATTTGGCATCCACGCCGCGGGTTCAGGGGGCATGAGCCCTTTGCCGCCCACGGCTTTGGTCAGTTGAATGAGCACGAGAAAGAGCACCGTGGTTGCGAGACTGATGGCGACTCCATACGCGGCGCCGCCACGTTGCGAGCTCGTTGCTAAGGACGCGCCAAAGAGCGCAATGATCACACACGTGACCGGAATCGCCAGCTTCAGCATGCGTTCGACCTTGAGCTGGTTCACATCGGCGCCGGATCGCTCCAACGCATGAATGAATTTCGTGAGTTCGCTGTACCGCATCTCGCTTGGTTCGCGCTGCGTTGCCCGTAGCTCGTCGGGAGTTTCTTTCAGTTGACGGTCAACGAGAGAATCGAAACCGAATGCGAAGTCGGTGGAATCGTTGGGTAGCACATGCAACTGTCCACGGCGCAGCACCCAGCCCTGGCGCGGCTTCCATTCGGCGCTGTCGGAGGCGATCAGTACGCCAGGTCGTTTTAGTGAGCCGCGCTCTTCAATTTCAAGTCGATCCATGCGCTGTTTGTCACTGTCTAATGCAAACACGCGATACACGCGCCCCGCATCACTCGCAAATGCGAAGTTGTATCGCACCGTTTCGCGATACTCATTTTCGCCAGCGAGCAGTTTGAGTCGCTTGGCGTTTGCCGGCGGAGCGAGTTCGCTAAAGATCAGCCCAAGACCCATCGCCAAAAACGACATCAATACAATTGGCGAGATAAAGCGGTAAAAGCTGATCCCGGACGCTTTCGCGGCGGTGATTTCCGCGTACCGCGTGAATGTGCCAATCGAGAAAACGGTGGCGAAGAGTACGGCTGCTGGAAACACCATGAACAGCGTGTCGGGGATCCAGTAGAAGTAACTCATCAGCACGGCCTTGTACGCCAATTTGCGATCAGTGTACTTGCGCAAATTGTCAACCAAATCGATGACAAACACGAGAACTGGAAAACCTGCGAGCGTGACAAAAAAGATGCGCGCAAATTCGGATGCGACGTACCGATCGAGCGGGCTAATGATGCGCGCGCGACCAGTAGCTTTTATTGGCGTCGGTGCCGCCTCTGGATGGACGGTCATGATGTGGCGAGCGCGGCTTGGCGTTCACGTGCCAACTGACGTCGTACGGCGCGATCAGCGAGCCGTTCACGGATACCGCCGCCGCGCGATCCGTCGGTGGTGCTTTCGATGCGCCACAGCAGGACCATGCCGACAAAAGCGAACGTGACGTTGGCGATCCACATCGCCACGAATGCGGGCAGCATGCCTTTGTCAGCGAGCGCTTCGCCGCCCATGAGGCAGATGTAGTACAAACCAAACACGACGATGCTCACGCCGATCGTGACGCCGACGCCGCCACGCGGAAAGCGCAATGCAATCGGCGGTCCGAACAGCACGAACACCAGGCACGCAAACGACAGCGCAAATTTCTTTTGAATTTCGACGGCGACGTTATCGATCACGGCGCGCGATTCGGTGAGTCGATTTGTCGCAGCCAGGAGCTCGCCGCGTCCCGCCTGAATGCTATCGAGCGCTGCCTGTGATGCGTTGACTGGCGGCGCGGGGATTGGCACGACGCCGGGTGGAATCGCGAGCGACGAGTCGACTTTTGCTGGAACGACGAGGCCAGGTTGGGCAACCTGCGGTTGGGCAACCGGGGGCTGCACGACCGGGGGCTGCACGGCCGACGGCTGAATGACCGGCGGCTGCGCGGCGCCCTGTTGAACTGTGACGGTGTTGGGCGTGGGGACTGGCGCGGTCGAACTGTTGACCTTTTGTGTCGAGTCTTTGACCACCGGGGCCGATTGTGACGCGGGAGGCTGTACCGGTGGCTTTACAGGCGGCTG
>JANXUN010000135.1 GCA_025356185.1 Gemmatimonadaceae bacterium | reverse complement strand
CTCTTCCGCATTCCGACCATGCGCGAGCGCGACGGCGTCGGTGCCAAATACAATTTTGAGATTTGGCGTCTTCAGTGCGCGCGCATACATCGCCGATGCGATGGGCAACACGGCTTTGAGTGGCGCCAGCGACGAGTCGGTGAAACTGTACGCGTCGGGGTGGTCGATGTAGTTCTGAAAAACCAAGCACACCTGCGGGTCAAAGATGGTGCCGTGTTCCGCCATCAAGCGCAGTTCGCTGTCAGTCACGTACGAGCCGTGTTCGATTTGCGTGCAGCCGGCCAACACCGCGGCGCGGACACTCACTGCACTGATCGCGTGCACGACACTGCGCAGTCCGACCGCCTTCGCCTCGCTGCAGATTGCCGCGATCTGTTCGTCGGAAAGAGTTTGCGCGCCGCCTGAGCCAAGACCACTCGACGCGAACAGCTTGATCACGTCGGCGCCTTGTGCTTTGAGCGCACGCACTTGCAGGCGCAGTGAATCGGGCGTTGGACGTGTTGAGCTGAGTTGCGTGATGGATGTGAGAATTCGCGGGCCCGGAATTTGACCGCGCGCAACCGCGTCGCGAAGTTCAAGGTCTTCGGGCCCGCCAACGCTTTGAATAGTCGTGAAGCCAGCCATGAGCGTCGCGTACAAGTTTCCCGCGCGCGCGAGAGCGGCTTGCGCGGGCGTGTCGCCGCTGCGCGCCGAGTTGCGTTTGCCTTGACGGTCGACGTACCAGCCTGGGTGTACGTGTGCGTCAATAAGTCCGGGCAGTAGTGTTGCCGACCCGAGATCGATCACCTTCGCGCCTGCGATGGTGACGGGTGTTGTTGACACGCGATCGATGCGGTGACCACGCACCACAACCCACGCGTTACGAACAATGGCGCCGCGACCATCGAGCATGGTGCGCGCGTGGATCACGGTGACGGTGTCAGTCGTCTTGATCGGCGCAGGGCGTGGAACCGCGAACGTTAGCGACGCCGCAAGAACTCCGAAAATGCGCTGCATGTTAGGTGTCTCCGAAAAGTTGCGAGAATCGCCGGTCGCTAGCGTCCGAACCCTGGGCCGCGCACAATCTGGCCAGGCTTGGCGCCGGTGTGTACGCCGCCACGCAACACCGCGACGCCGTTTACAAACACATCGCGCACACCAACCGACAGTTGTAACGGCTGTTCGTACGTCGCCTTGTCAATAATCGTGCGCGGGTCAAAGATCACCACGTCGGCGTACATGCCGGGCTTGAGCAAACCGCGATCGTGCAACGACAGCCGCGTCGCCGTCGCCGACGTCATCTTGCGCACGGCCTCTTCAAGCGGCATGATCTGCTCATCGCGCACGTAGTGGCCGAGAATTCGCGGAAACGTGCCAAGCGCGCGCGGATGCACGAGCCCCCTAAAATTTGTCGGATCAATCCCACCCGCGTCGGTCCCGATCTTCATCCACGGCTGCCGCAAATTCAGACGCACGTTGTCTTCGTCCATCATGAAGTACGTCGTCTCCACGCGGTTGTGTTCGGTCAGCACGAGATTCATCACCGCTTCGATCCAATCGGTTTTCATCGAGTCAGCGATTGTTGCGAGTCGCATGCCACCATATCGTGCGAGCGTCGGGGAGTTCAATCGTGAGATCAACACATTCTGCGGCGTCGCAAGCTCGCACAGGTTCTCCCACTCAAACGTCTGCACGGTCATCTCGGCGCGCATTTTCGCACGCACATCTTTACTGGCGAGATTCTCAAACAGCTTCCCGTCTGCGGCACTCCACGGTGGCAGACACGAACTCAGGCCCGTCGCACCCGCCGTGTACGGATACATGTCTGCCTGAACATCAAGTCCTTCGGCGCGTGCTGCGTTAATGCGCGCAATCGCTTGCGGACCCTTGGCGTAATTGCGAAGGCCACTCGCTTTCAAATGGTAGATCTCCGCCGGAATGCCGCTCTCTCGGCTAATGCGAATCACCTCATCGATCGACTCGAGCAGTTGATCTGCCTCCGAGCGCATGTGCGTGATGTAAATGCCGCCGGCGCTCCGCACGACTTTTGCGATCTCCACAAGCTATGGAGTTTTTGCGAACGTACTGGGTGGATAGATAAGCGCCGTGGAGAAGCCGAGGGCGCCGTCCTGCA
>JANXUN010000034.1 GCA_025356185.1 Gemmatimonadaceae bacterium | reverse complement strand
TAGAAAAGAAGCACAGGGCAAGGGGAAGCCTCGCCCTTTTCGCCTACTCGGTTTCTCCTTTGGATTCGTCTTGTGGAACTTCAAGCTCGAGCGTAGGCAGTGCTTCCCACCACTCGAGCGCCAAATCCGGGTAGGCAAGGCAGCTTGCCGTTTCCCCCGGCTCGCGATACGCTCTGTTCATCCCAGCTCCACAGGATCCCATTCGGCAGCCCCACGGTGACCTCGACGTCGGCGATCACCTCTCTGTTATTGCGTCTCAACGACGGCGAGCCGGGCGCCTACGACGCGCTGATGCCGTTGGTGTACGACGAGCTGCGACGGATGGCAGCGCTTTCGTTACGGCACGAACGTGACGGACATACGCTTGAGCCCACGGCGCTCGTGCATGAGGCATACCTCAGACTGGTCGATCAGCGCGACGCCTCGTTCGACAGTCGTCGGCACTTTTACGCCGTTGCCGCCACGCTTATGCGTCGCATCCTTGTCGACAATGCGCGTGCGCATCGCTCGGACAAGAGGGGCAGTGGACGCCTGGTCCAGTTGCAAGACCACATGGACGCGCCCATCGATCCGCGCGATGATGTGCTGGACGTGGATGAGGCGCTCGCGCAGCTCGGCGCGCTTGACGCACGTCAGGCGCGGGTTGTCGAGCTTCGATACTTTGCCGGTCTGTCGGTCGCCGAAACGGCGCAGGTGCTCGACATTTCTGAGCGCACCGTCAAGCGAGAATGGGCGGTTGCGCGTGCGTTTCTTCATCGCACGCTCGACCCACAGCCAGAGAGTTAATCGGTGAAGGAGTGGGCGATTGTCACGTCACTGTTTGACGAGCTTGTCGATGCGTCGGACGAGGCTCGTGCTGAGCGCATCGCCGCATTGCCACCAGAGCAAGAGTGGGCGAGTGCGCAGATACGTTCGCTGCTCATCGCGAACGACGCGGCGGACGGACGGTTTGATGCGCCCGCAGTTTCGCGAATCAGCGCCGAGCAACGCGTGTCGCTATTGCCGCCAGAGCCGGTGGTGCCATTGCAGCGCTTAGGCGCGTACCGCATCGTGCGAAAGATCGGCGAAGGTGGGATGGGCGCGGTGTACGAGGCCGAACGAGCCGACGACGCATTTCACAAACGCGTCGCCATCAAAACCATCGCGCGAGGCGCGGACTCGAGCGTGGTCGCCGCGCGCTTTCGTCGCGAGCGACAAATTCTTGCAGATCTGCAACACCCCAATATTGCGAGGTTGATCGACGGTGGCGTCGCCGATTCCGGCCTGCCGTACATTGTTATGGAGTTTGTTGATGGTGTGACCATCGACAGTTGGTGCACAACGCATCGCGCCTCGATCGCGCAACGACTCGATCTGGTGCAGCAAGCGTGCCGCGCGGTGCAACATGCGCACCAACATCTCGTCGTGCATCGCGATTTGAAACCGGCAAACGTGATGGTCGATGCCGACGGCGCCGTGAAGCTGCTTGATTTTGGCGTTGCGCGATTGGTTGAAGCGTCGCGCGACGGAGAAGGTGATGGCGTTCGCGAGCCGACGATCACGCGCGACGGCGCGTCGCCGATGACAGTCGCGTACGCGAGTCCCGAGCAACTGCGTGGCGACGCCGTGTCGACGGTCAGCGATGTCTACTCGCTTGGCGTGATGCTGTTTGAACTGCTTGCGGGTGCTGCGCCGGTCGATCGTCACGGACAGTCTGCGGCAGCGCTCACGCAGGCCGTGCTGAGCGCGGAACCCGTCCCGCCGAGCGAGCGATGCACCGACGAAGCGGCGCCTGCGTGTGGCCTGCAAAACCGCGCTACACTTGTGCGCGCCCTGTCTGGAGAGCTGGACGCCATCGTGATGATGGCGATGCACCACGATGCAACGCGTCGCTATCACTCGGCCGAGGCGCTTGCTGCGGATCTGCGACGATTTCTGCGCGGAGAGTCGGTACTCGCTCGGCCGGACTCGTTTGGCTACCGCTTGCAGAAGTACTACGCGCGGAATCGCTGGTCCGTGTTGCTGGCCGCGTCGCTGATAGTCGTGGCCGTTGTCTCGGTAATTACGATCGCGCGACAGTCGGTTGCGACACGTCGCGAGAGTGATCGGTCTACTCGCATTGCGGAGTTTTTGCAGGGCGTGTTGGGCGCGGCCGATGCATCATCGTTGGGCGGAGCACTTCCGCGCATTGGCCCGGGTGCCACCATTGGCGCGCTGTTGGATTCTGCAGCGCGACGCGTGCCGTTGGAGTTTCGCGACGATCCTGCGGTTCGCGCCCGTCTCTATCTTACGATTGGTTCGAGTCTCGTCGCGCAAAGTCGCACGCGCGACGCGGCGCCGTGGTTGGATTCCGCGATTGCGCTATCGGCTGCGAGCTATGGCGTGCGAAGCGAACAGTACGTCTTAGCGAATTTGGAGGCCGCACGCGCGGCGCTGCACCGCAACAACACCGTGCGCGCGAATGCGTTGATCGATTCGGCGGCCGCCACGTTGACGCGGTCGGGACGGCGTGAGGGCGAGCTGTACGCACGCATGTTGGTGGATCGTTCGTCGGTCGCGTTGGTGACTGGCGAGTACTCGATTGTGCAGCGCGAGGCGCAAGCGGCATTTACGATGGAGACGCGGCGCACCTCATCTCCCACAATGGTGAAAGCGATTGCGCTTAATCGTCTCGGAAGCCTCGCGGTGCTTTCGGGACAACCGTTTCGCGGCGACACGCTGTATCGCGAAAGCATCTCGCTCATGCGCGCGATGCACGCGACGCAAAATCTCGAACTCCTCGATGTGTTCTACAATGCGCAATCGCTTGCGCGTGCATTGGGACAGTCGACGTATGCCGACTCGCTGACAGACAGCGGTGAGCAAATGGCCGCCTCGACGTTCGGCGCAAGTAGTCGGGAAATGGCGCTCATGCTGGTTGCGCGTGCGAGCTCACAGCTGGCGCATCACGATACGGTGGGATCGTACGGCTCGATTGCGCGCGCCGTTCGAATTGTTGATTCACTTCCGGATGTGGTGTTGCCAGTCCGCATCGCGGTGCATTATTCCGCGGTCG
>JANXUN010000668.1 GCA_025356185.1 Gemmatimonadaceae bacterium | reverse complement strand
GTGCCGGTTCCATGCTTGGGAACTGCGCAAGATCACGCGTATGATCGTGGCATGTCGCCCATGAAGCATTCAAATCTCAGTTCATGTCCCGATTGTGCGCGCGCAGCAGGAAGACTGCCGCGCAACGCAGGACGCGCGCTTTGATCGCGCGCGACAACACCTTGGCGACGCCATCCCGAGCACCGCTCTTACTCATCGTGACAACAGCGCCGCCATTGCGCGTCAGCCGACACTCTCGGCGCAGTTAGCGCGACCGGGGATCGGTCTGTATGGCGCAGCAGTCACTCCAGATCTCGCTCTCGATCAAGTCGTGCATTTGCGCGCGCGCGTCGTCGATGTGCGTGACGTGCACGCTGGAGAAAGTGTCAGCTACAACGCCACATTTCATGCCGTAGAGACTCGGCGCATCGCGACGCTCGCCGTCGGCTATGCCGATGGGTATCGACGCATTCTCTCGAACCGTGGTGAAGTGTTGTTGCGCGGTCAACGTGTTCCTGTCGTTGGCACGGTGACGATGGACATGACGATGATCGACGTGACAACGCTCGAGCGCGGCTGCGCGATTGGCGACGTTGCGACGCTTATGGGGAACGATGGATCGGACTGCTTGCGCACCGACGACGTGGCCGCGCGCGCATCGATGTCGCCGTACGAATTGTTGGTGGGGCTTCGGCTGCGCGCGCCGCGCCGCTACTTCGAGACACAGAGTGAGGAGCTGCATTCATGAGCAACGCGCACACCAGCGACCGCCGTGCTCTTATTCTCATTCTCGACGGCGTTGGATGCGGTCGCGCGCCGGACACCCCAGCGTACGGTGACGACGGCAGCGACACTATTGGGAACGTAGCGCGCGCCGTCGGCGGTCTTCTTCTGCCAAACCTCGGAGCGCTCGGGCTCGGCAACCTCGCCGAAATTCTGGGGGTGGCGCCCAATTCCTCGCCAACCGGAGCGTGGGGGACGATGCTACCGCAGTCCTCCGGCAAAGACTCCACGACCGGACACTGGGAAATCGCTGGGCTTCATCTGGCTCAGCCATTCCCGACGTTTCCAAATGGATTCCCGCCCGAGGTGCTCGACAGGTTTTCAAAAGCCACCGGTCGCGGTGTTTTAGCGAATTCTGTCGCAAGCGGAACGGCTGTTATTGATGAGTTCGCTGAGCGTCAGCGCGAGACCGGCTCGTGGATCGTGTACACCTCTGCCGATTCCGTCTTCCAGGTCGCAGCGCACGAAGGCTGGATCCCTTTAGAAGAGCTTTACAGCGCCTGCCAAGTCGCCCGAGAGCAGCTGGTGGTACCGCACGACGTATCCCGCGTCATCGCTCGCCCTTTCGAGGGAACTCCTGGGGCCTATAAGCGTACCGCCAATCGTCGCGATTACTCCATTCAGCCTCCGGGTCAAACGCTGCTCGATCAGCTCGTGCAGGCCGGAATTCCCACTGCTGGCGTGGGAAAGGTGGACGACCTGTTTGCCGGTCGATCCATCACGTCGCAGCACACGGACGGTAACGCTCACGGTGTAGCCGAGATTCTTCGGTGGCTTCAGAGCGAAAACCGTGGGTTCTGCTTCGCCAATCTGGTAGATTTCGATCAGCTGTTCGGCCACCGCAACGATGTGGTCGGTTTTCAGGGCGCGCTCGAAGCATTTGACCGCGACCTTCCATCGATATTGTCTGCCCTCAAAGAGAACGATTTGCTGTTCATCACCGCCGACCACGGCAACGATCCGACGACGCCTTCGACAGATCACGCGCGCGAGCGTGTGCCGCTCTTGGTCGCGGGTGCGGCGGTTCGCTGCGGGTCGGTCGGCGCGCGCGCGACGTTTTCCGATCTGGGCGCCACGGTCGCCGAGTGGTTCGGCTTGGCGTGGCGCGGCGCAGGCACCTCGTTTCTCCCAACGCTGATTCGCGCATGAGCGTGCACGGCGCTTCGCACCACGCGACATCGTTGACGCCGGAGCTCGAAGCGTTGCGTGCGGTGGCCGATCACGCGCGCCATAACGCGTGGTGTCCCTATTCGCATTTCCCCGTTGGCGCGGCGCTCGTCAGTGACGACGGCCGGGTCTTTGCGGGTTGCAACGTTGAGAACGCCTCCTATCCTGCCGGCACGTGCGCTGAGCGGGTTGCGCTCGGTACCGGCGTCGCGGCTGGGGCGCGCCGCTTTACGCGTGTCGTCATTACGTCCGCAACACACGAACCAACGCCTCCGTGTGGGATTTGTCGGCAAGCGTTGGTGGAGTTTTCCCCCGATCTCGACATCGTAGCGATTTCGCCAGATGGGCGTGTCGCGCGCTGGTCGCTGTCTGACCTGCTTCCCGCGCCGTTTACGCCGGCCTCGCTACAGAATGTTTAACTACAACTTCACTCCGTGATTAACGTCCGCAACTCACTGGAACGCCTTGTGCGTACACCAGCGCTCGTACTCGTCGCAATCGCCGTTGCAGTAGGCGTGGCGGCCTGCACAGAATCGTTCGCCGGTGGTGACGCGTGTCCGTCGCTGTGTCCATCCAAACCGCTTGCCTTTCGGGACACGGTCATTGATGCGGTGATTGTCGATACGGCGGTCGCCGGCTATCCCGCTCTTGGTTTATCATCGGCGCTGTTGTTAGCGAACCGTGGTGACACGCTGGTCACTCGCGGCGTCATTCGGTTTGACGTACTCCCAACGTCGTTCCTGCCAAACAAGGGCACGACAACGGAGAGTATTTCGACCGTCGACTCGGTGATGCTTGTCATACCGCTGGACACGACGGCGAGACTTGGTAATGCTCCGGTCACGATCGAAGCGTTTGACGTCGACACGACGGCCAACGATTCGTCGTCAGTCGTACTCAAGACGCTCTTTCGTAGTGATCGCTTTCTTGGCTCGGTCACACTCACGCCGTCAACGCAAAGCGATACGCTGCGTGTGCCGCTGTCCAAGATTGTACTCGCGAAGAAGATCGCAGCGGGGGCTCGCCTGCGCGTCGGTTTGCGCATGGTAGGTCAAGGGCAATTGCGTCTGCTTGCGTTTTCTTCGGGCGCCGGACTGCCCTATGTGCGCTTCGATCCGAGCACCGACACGATCTATGCGCCGCAGGTGGTGAACACGAACACCAACTTGCCCGTGCTCACGGCCGACCAGGCGCTTTCGTTCCAGATGTATACCCTCGTCGACAAAGGCTCGCTCCCGCCC
>JANXUN010000593.1 GCA_025356185.1 Gemmatimonadaceae bacterium | reverse complement strand
GGTGAGCTTTCACCGTCCTGCCAACGTACTTCGAGCGGCGCCGACCCTTGATGGGATTCGGTCACCACCCGCACATCATCCATCACCGACAACACGAGATCAGCGTCGCCACCGAGCTCGATCGCCACGGCTAACTCACCGCTCGCTCGAATCTCAGCGAACCGCGTGACGGACTCGACAATAAACGTCGGGTTCTCCACGTCCTGATCTTTTCGTGAATAACCGCCCTTAACGAGCAGCGGCACGTCGGGCCGGACACGTTCGGCGATGACCGCCCACGCCTCCGGGAAAACCAAGATTTCGGAAGATCCGGAAAAATCCTCGACTGTCAACCGAGCAAACTCCGACCCGGAGCGCTTCGATATCTGCTTCTTAATCGCCGTAACCACAATCCCGATCGTTACGGCCTCGGGTGTCCAGCTACCGAGCTGAGCCACAGTGTGCGAGGCGAAAAGCTCGCATTCGGTCCGAAACGGCTCCAGAGGGTGACCAGAGATATAGAAGCCCAGCAGCTCCTTTTCGCGTTGTAGCCGCTCGCTTTCGCTCCAAACAGCTGTATTTGGCAGGGTCGGCGGGGCCGCGTTCGCGCTGTGCGCTTCGGTGCCCGTATCCCCAAAGTCGCCAAAAAGCGACACTTGGCCCTTTTCGGCCTCTTCTTGGCGCAACGAGGCTTCGTTGATCGCATGATCGAGGGCGGCGAGCAGCTGCGCGCGATGCCCACCCAGCGCATCGCACGCACCGGCGGCAATGAGCGCCTCGAACATGCGCTTGGTGCAGACGCGTAGATCAACGCGGGAGCACAAATCGTACAGTGAACTAAACGTGCCGGTCGCGCGCGCTTCGAGCATGGAGTCAATGGCGCCACGGCCAACGTTGCGAATCGCACCCATGCCGAAGCGAATACGCTTGTCGCCAACGACCGTGAAGCGCCACCCCGATTCGTTTACGTCTGGCGCGAGCACCTCAAGTCCCATCTCGCGCGCTTCCGCAATGTACTTAATGACTTCTTCGGTCTTGCCAATGTTTGACGACAGCAAGGCCGCCATGAACTCCGCAGGGTAGTGCGATTTCAGCCACGCCGTGTGGTACGCGATGACGGAGTACGCGACACTGTGCGATTTATTAAAACCGTATCGGCCGAACGTTTCAATTTGGCCGGACAGCTCGCCGATAATCTTCGCGTCGTATCCGCGCTCGACCGCTTTCGTGACGAACTTGCCGAGCTCTTTCTTAATGAGCTCGGAGTCTTTCTTACCGACCGCTTTCCGTAGTACGTCGGCGTCGGCGAGTGAGATGCCGGCCAACACCTGCGCGATGCGCATCACCTGTTCCTGATAGGTGATAACGCCGTAGGTGTTGGAGAGAATCGGTTCCAGTTCGGGTAATGCATACGCCGTGACTTCGTCGCCACGTTTGCGGCGGATGTACACGTTGTGCATCCCCGCGTCGAGCGGACCGGGGCGCAGCAGCGCGTTCGACGCGACTAAGTCATCGAACCGGTCGCATCGCATGCGCTTGAGCACGTCGGTCGCAAGCGGCGATTCAAATTGAAAGACGCCGGCCGTGCGTCCGGCGCGTAGCATGCGATACGTGTCTTCGTCCGTGAAGCCGCGCTCTTCCAGCACGACGTCAACGCCATGTCGCGTTTTGATCAACGCCAACGTGTCATTGATCACCGTCAGCGTCGTGAGTCCAAGGAAATCCATCTTGAGCATGCCGGCCTTTTCCAACGACGTCATGTCATACTGCGTGACAATGACGCGCTCATCATCGCCGCTGCCCGAGCCTTTCGAGGCTTGCGTGCAAATCGGGACAAATTGATCCAGCGGACCCGGCGCAATCACTACGCCCGCCGCATGCACGCCCGTGTGACGCGACAACCCTTCGAGCGAGATTGCAAAGTCGAGCAGCTGCCTGTAGCGCGGATCGTTGTTATAAAACGACTTGACCTCGGGCACCTGCTCAATCGCTTCTTTGACCGTCAACGAAAAATTCGGTGCATTCGGAATAAACTTCGCGAGCGTGTCGGTCTCGGCGGGTGTGAAGCCAAGCGTTCTGCCGACGTCTTTCACGGCGGCGCGCGATTTCAATGTTCCGAACGTGACGATCTGTCCGACCGATTCTTTGCCGTACTTCTGTCGCACATACTCGATCACTTCACCGCGACGCTCAAAGCAAAAATCGACGTCGACGTCAGGCATCGACACGCGCTCAGGATTCAAAAAGCGCTCGAACAGCAAATCGAATTCCAGCGGACACACGTCGGTAATCTTCAGCGCATACGACACCAACGAACCTGCCGCCGAGCCTCGACCGGGTCCCACTGGAATACCCTTGTCACGCGCGGCCTTGATGAAGTCCGCCGTGATTAAGAAATATCCCGCGTATCCCGTCGTGGTGATGACGCCGAGTTCGTAATCGAGTCGTTCGCGCACCTCGTCGCGCAGCGGAGTGCCGTAGCGCATATGCGCGCCTGCGGTCGCCAACGTTACGAGTAGTTCATTTTCGGTAGCCACACCCGTCGGCAGTGGAAACGACGGCACGTAGTACTTCTTTTCAAACTGCACATCGACGGAGTCGGCGATGGCGAGTGTGTTGGTGAGAACATCTTCTCGTCCGGGAAAAAACGGACGAACTTCGTCCGCCGATTTGAAGTACAGCCCGTCATCATACTTCATGCGATCGCGATCGTTGCGATCTTTTCCCAATCCGATGCACAGCAACACGTCGTGTGCGTCGTGATCTTCGTGCCGCAAAAAATGCGCGTCGTTCGTCGCGACGACTGGCAGCCCGAGATCGTCGGCAAGTGACAGGATCTTGCCGTTCAGTTTCGCTTGTCCTTCACTCGTGTGCGCCTGCACTTCGAGGTAGTAGCGACCCTTAAACAATTCAGCGTACCACGCGGCGGCCTCGCGCGCCTCCGCCATGCGGTCGTCCATGAGGTGCGTCGCGACCTCACCCGCAAGGCACGCCGATGAAACGATTAACCCCTCGCTGTACTGGGCGAGCAGTTCGCGATCCATGCGCGGCTTCGAATAAAAGCCTTCGGTGTATGCGAGCGACGAGAGTTTGACGAGATTCTTGTAGCCCTGCAGATCGCGCGCGAGCAGTACCAAGTGATAGTACGGCTTAACACCCGGTGCCGGACGTCCGCGCGTGCGCCGATCACCGGGCGCCACGTAGGCTTCCATGCCGATAATCGGCTTGAGTCCAGCTTTGCGCGCGTACTCTTGAAATTCCCACGCCGCGTGCATGTTTCCATGATCAGTAATCGCCAGCGCCGGCTGTTCGTACAGCTTTGCGCGTTTGATCAGATCATCGATACGATTCGCGCCGTCAAGGAGCGAATACTCGGAGTGCGTATGCAGGTGGACGAACGACATGGACCGCGGAAGATAGCCGAGAGTGCCGGTCATGGCGACATGCGATCACGAACTATTCCGTGGCGTGTGGTGCGTCGAGTCACTGGCGCGATATCGCTGCTCGTGCTCGCCGTGGTTGGCGTGTCACCGATCGGTTGCTATATCTCACGCGCCGCGTACGAAGAGGCGCGTATTTTGTCGCGCCGCCAACCGATTTCGCGATTAATCGCGGATTCCGGGCTCACGAGAGCAACTTCCGTGACCTCGCTCGACACGCGAGGCCTTGACGCGCCAACTATAGCAAAACTCCGATTGGTCTCGGAAGCGCGTGCGTTTGCAATCGATTCGCTCGGGCTCAAAGCGGGCGACAGTTTCACGCAGTTCAGTCGACTGGATCACGATACGCTTGTCTTGGTGCTTTCCGCGGCCTATCAAGATCGGCTGCAGCGCAAGATGTGGTGGTTTCCCGTGGTGGGGTCGTTTCCGTACAAAGGATTTTTTGATTTCGACGAAGCAAAGCGCGCGCGCGACGCGCTGTCGCGTGAGGGCTTTGATGTCACGCTGGGACCGTCGTCGGCATTTAGTACGCTCGGCTGGTTCAACGATCCGGTCGTGAGCACGACGATCAAGCAAGATTCGATCACGCTCGTGAACACGGTGCTGCACGAGCTACTCCACAACACGTTTTTTGCCCGCGGACGCGTCGCATTCAATGAGTCGTTTGCGTCGTTTGTTGGCGGACGTGGCGCTGAAGAATTTTTCCGGGCGCGTGGTGATTCTGCGTCGCTGCGTCGCGCAGAGAACGACTGGCAAGACGACCTGCTGCTCGGCGCGTTTTGGGCCAGACTGTCGCATGCAATTGACGGTGCGTTTGCCACGTTTCCCGACAGTGCGCGCACGGAGCGGCTGGCGGTGCGCGAGACGATCTACAATGCTGCGCGCCGCCGGTTGATTGATTCTGTCGCGCCGCTACTGCACGGATATCCGCCGCGGTGGGCGGAGCGGGTCACGCTCAATAACGCGGTGCTGCTATCGCGACGGGTGTACGCCGAGGAGCTTGATGGATTCGATTCGGTGTATGTGGCGAAGGGAAGGAGTGTGCGGCGGGCGGTGAATGCAGTGGTGGCGGCGCAGAAGCGCTAGGGCGTTGCTCGCAACTGGGAACTGATGCTGTTTAGAACGGGGAACTGGCAACTGAACCC
>JANXUN010000553.1 GCA_025356185.1 Gemmatimonadaceae bacterium | reverse complement strand
CTCCATTTTCGCCACGCGCGATTGACTCGAATGCAACTGCTTCGCAACGGCCTCTTGTGAGAGCTGGAGCTTCTCACGACGCGCTTTGAGCGCGTCACTCAAGCGAAGCTTGAGCTCAACCACGGCGGCTTCTTCGGGCGTCAATTCCAAGAACTCCTCGACCGAGCCCACCCGCCAGCCTTTCGTCTCAAGCGCCGTTCGTTTCGTCTTTCGCATCGTTACTCCTTGCCGCGTATGGCGGCATCATACTGTCGAAAACGACCCTTCGCCGTGCTGAGCATTGCGATTGGCGTCGCTTGGGTCTTCTTTGCAAACACCGCTGCAATGATGACCGCATCCAAGTCCAAACGGTATAAAATGCGCCACGTCACCGTCGCGTCGATGATGCGCAGTTCCGCACATCTTGGCCCCAGGGTTGGCATCGGGCGCACGTGCGGCATCCCGATTGCATCGCCACGTTGCAACCGACGTAAAACGACCCCAGCTTCCAACCGAGCGGGCGCGGAGAATGGCGGTGTTTTTATAGCTCCGTGCAGCCACACGAGGGGACGCCGACGCTCACGCATCTTTCAAGTTATGTCCTTTCCGACATATGTCAATACGGACATCGTCGGACCTTGCAGCTTAACCTCGCTTGCTGCTGACAGCGCATTTCGGAATGCGCGCTGTGCGCGCAGTTTTATTTGAGGCGCTGCAGTAGAACGCTGAGCGTTATGCGACCGAACCTAGCATTGGTTATTGTTCAAGTAACCAAGGGGAAACCATATGACCAAAGTTGAGCAAATCGAGCAAGAGGTTCGCCAGCTTTCCGAGATGGAGCTTGCGACGTTTCGCGCGTGGTTCACAGACTTCGACGCGGCAAGCTGGGATCAGCAGTTCGAGGAGGACGCTAGCGCGGGGCGACTCGATGCATTGGCCAATGCCGCTCTCTCCGATCACACCGCCGGACACTCACGCAAGCTGTGATCCATCACGCTTCGCCATCGTTTTGGGCGTGCTACGATGTGTTATCGGCTGACGTTCGTGCGCTTGCCGACAAGCAGTTCGCGTTGTTGAAGCAGAATCCGCGGCACCCGTCGCTATACCTGAAGCGCGTCAATCGATTTCACTCCGCGCGCGTGGGTGCCCACTATCGCGCGCTCGCGGTGGACGCGCCGGATGGCATGCTCTGGTTCTGGATTGGCAGTCACGCCGACTATGATCGCCTCGTCGCATAACCTCGCTTGCTGCTGACACCGCATTTCGGAATGCGCGCTGCGCGCGCAATTTTGTTCGGAGCGCTGCAGCACAAGCCCGCGTTATGATGACGGAGCCGGGATTGCCGGAAGGCAAGGATATGGCCATCTTTTTTGAATGGTCGATAAGTCTGTGACGCTCGAATCGCTGACGGCCCAGGAGCGGATTACGCTTATTGGGAGGCTTTGGGACAGTCTGGATCCCGCCGTTGCGGCACCGTTGTCCCCAGCGCTCGCCGCCGAGCTCGATGCGCGCGAGGCCGACGCCGATGCCGATCCAGACGCCGGCATCTCGTGGTCAGCACTTCGCGACGAGCTCCGCGCCCGACTTCGGTAAGTGCGCGCGCTCGTCGTTCGGCGTCGCGCGCAGACGGAAATCAACGAGGCCTTTGAGTGGTATCGTGTGCGCTCGCCCCAAGCCGCTTCGGATTTTCTCGACGCCCTTGAGCGCGCGCTCGAAAGCATCGACGCGGCACCGGAACAGTATCCTGTCGTACGTGGCCGCTTGCGACGCGTGTTGCTTGAGCGTTTTCCCTATGCGGTGTACTTCAAGATGTTTGCGCGCACGATCAGCGTTGTCGGGGTGATTCATGGGAATCGTCATCCGAGCAACTGGCTCTCGCGCGCCGCACCATAACCTCGCTTGCTGCAGACAGCGTTAGATAGCGTGAGCCAGGTCTTGCCGAGATATTGACTTCTTGGTATCGTATATGATACCATGCTCCATCACGTCATTCTCGACACGAACGTCATTATTGTCGGCCTGCGGTCGCGGCGTGGCGCGTCGTTTGCGCTCCTCGAGCGACTTGGCGCGGGCGACTTCGAGATCAGCGTGTCCGTGCCGCTCATTCTCGAGTACGAAGCGGTCGCACAGCGACAGGCGCGCGAACTTGGTTTGACGCACGCGGACATCGAAGTGGTCCTCGACTTCGTGTGTTCGGTTGCGCACCATCGCCGGATCTTCTTTCTGTGGCGGCCGTTCTTGCGCGATCCGAACGACGATATGGTGTTGGAGGTCGCCGTCGAAGCGCAGTGTATGTACATCGTCACGTTCAACCTCCGCGATTTCGTCGGCATCGAACAGTTCGGCCTCCAGGCGATCACGCCCGGACAATTTCTTACGTTGTTAGGAGACCAGTCATGAGTACGATCAGCCTACGCCTCCCCGAATCGTTGCATCGCCAAGCGCGCGAGCTCGCCGAGCAAGAAGGCATCTCCATCAATCAATTGATCGCGACGTCCTTAGCGGAAAAGATGTCGGCCCTCATGACGAGCGAGTATCTCGCCGCGCGCGCCAAACGTGGATCGAGCAAGGCCTTTCAGCAGGTGCTCAAGAAGGTGAAAGATCGCGCACCGATCGCGGGAGATGAACGGTAACTCCCCGCGAAACGCTGTCTAACGAGCGTTGCTGCAGGCAAAGGCAATGAGGTGCGCTGTGTAACTGCGCAGCGCTCCCCGCTGCTCCGTTCACAGCTAATTTATGGGAGCCTTTGCAGCAGAACGCCCGCGTTGAGGTTGTAGGATAAGTCGTTTTCGCGTCCCATTTGCGTGCGCACGGCGATCGCGACGTTTGCAAACACGAAATGTCCGTCAGGGCGGCGACTATATTGACAATTTGCGCACGAATGCACCGAGGCGGTGTCGTTGTTTACGCTGCGTAGCCCGCGTGAGCCAATTTCTCACTGTTATGGACGAGACAAAACAGCTTCCATTGTGCATCC
>JANXUN010000546.1 GCA_025356185.1 Gemmatimonadaceae bacterium | reverse complement strand
TCGGTGCTGCGCGGTGACGATCAGGCCATGGATCGGGCGCGGGCGCAACTGGCGCTGGCGGAGGGACGACCGCGGGACGCGATTCCACTGGCTATTCGCGGGCTACGTGGGTGCGACGGATGTACCGCCGACCTGCTCGGTGCGGCCTACGAGCGATTGAACAAGCTTGACTCGGCGATCGTGGCGTACGAAACGGCCCTGCGCCCACCGGTGTACGGCTCGGGCTTTCAGAACTGGCGGCCGGCCGTCGTGCCGCACGCGATGTACCGTCTCGCACAGCTCTACGAACAGCGCGGCAACAAGGCGCTGGCCCGCGAACGCTACGCCTCGTTCATCGATCTGTGGGAGAAGGCCGACGCACCGCTGCAGGGCGCGGTGGCGAATGCGCGCGATCGGATGAAGGCGCTGGCCGCTGATCGCTGAGCGGTGTCGTTGCGCCGAATCGCATCCCGAGGTGAAGGCACGCCCATCACGATCCGGGGCGCGACCCGAACGTCACCGGCTTGAGTCCCATCTGCTGCATGATGCGCTGAAAGTGCGGCTCCTGCTTATGCGCCGCGAACGGGCGATTCCAGGAGCCCAGAAAGACTGCAAACCCGGAGTGTTCGCGTTGACCCGTGTCGAGCCACCGGTACATCGTCGTGGTGTCACCCAACTCCGCCGCACCGGCGGCAATAAACTCCGGTGCGATGTACCGCGCACCGAATGCCTGCTCAACGGCCTTCAGCTGCGCGCGCGCCTCGGACGTTCGCCCCAAGCGCGACAGCGCGACCACGCGCAGCGGCGACGGATAGCCGAGCGCCGACTGGCCTTCGCGAAACGCCCGTTCGGCGTCAGCGTTTCGATCGAGCGCAAGCATCGCGATCCCTTCCATCACGTCGCCGTACGGAGCATTCCGCATATAGTCGGGCAGGCGCTGCCAGACGGCCTGCGTCGAGTCGCGCATGCCAGCGACGCTGTAGATGAAGAATCGCGTCCACTGCGGATAGGGTGACAGCGGGTCGCTGCGTTGCGCCGTGTCAAGCGTTGCCAAGGCGCCCCAGGCATCGCCGCCGGCTTCGCGATCTAGGGCCGTCGCGAACACCGCGGCGAGGTTCGTGGGTTCGATGGCGCGCGCGCGCGCCGCATCCGCTCGCACCTTCGACCAGTTCCAAATCCAATTGGCGCTGAGCAGCGATTCTGTCGCCCAATAGTCGGCGCGCGAACTATCGATGCGGGCAACCGCAGCGAGGATCGCTTGCGCTCGCGGCAGCACAGTTCGGGGCGATTCGTATCCATCCCCGACTCCGGTTAACACGAACACTTTTCCCAGATGCGCATCGACATAGCGCGGGGCGAGGGCCAGCGCGCTGTCATACAATGCGATGGCCGCCGTCGATCCGGCCTGCGTAAACTGGTTGGCGAAGAATCGCGCGCGGAGCACGTAATCGTGCGCCTGCGCCGATACGGACGCGTCGGTCGCCTCACCGGCCGCGATGGCGCGCGGCGCCAGCTTGAATCGCGCAATGATGGAGTCCACTAGGGCGCGCTGCAGCGCGAAGGCTTCGGCCATGCGACTGTCTTTCGTCGTGAACGACCAGATCACCGAGTCGTTGGTCGCGTTCGCGAGTTCCGCTGTGACGCGAAACTGTTCACCTAACCTACGCACTTGCCCCGACAGCACTGTGGCGACGTCGGCGACCTTGCCCACTTCGCGTGCGGTGGGGTGCTTGCCTTTGTACGCGAACGCGGTGTTGCGTCCGGTCACGCGCAGGCCAGCCGCCGCCAGTCGCCCAATGAGCTCATCGGTGAGTCCGTCCGCGAAATATTCCTGCGTCGTATCGCGCGAAGTGTTCTCGAACGGCAGCACGATCACCGAGCGATCCAGCGCGGCCACGCTCGGCGTGCCGCGCCGCATAAGCAACACCGCGCCAACGACCACCATCGCGACAATGGACGCGATGCTCACGCGAATGGCGGTCTTTGAACGTGCGTTTGACGTGCTTGCGCCCGACGCATGCACCGCCTCGCGCTGCTCGCCAAGCGACTCCAGCGCAGTCAACAACTCGTTCGCCGACTGCGGACGACGTGCCGGATCCTTCTCGAGCGCGCGCATCACCAGCGCACTCAGTGCACGTGGCACCTGTGCATTCACTACATGCAACGCGGTCGGCGCATCACTCACGTGCGCCGCGATGAACGTGTGGGTGGTGGTGCGGTCGGCAAACATATGCGAACCGCTCAGCAGTTCATACGCGATCACGCCCCACGCGTACAGATCTGCGCGATGATCAGTACTGGGATCGCCGAGTGCCTGCTCCGGCGCCATGTACGCCGGCGTGCCGAGTGACACGCCCGCCT
>JANXUN010000533.1 GCA_025356185.1 Gemmatimonadaceae bacterium | reverse complement strand
TTCCGCGGCCTCTTTGAGACGCTGAATCGCCATCGGATCCTTCGACAAGTCGATCGCCTGATCGCGTTTGAATTCTGCGACCAACCAATCCATCACGCGCTGGTCAAAGTCATCGCCACCCAAATGCGTGTCGCCGTTGGTGGACTTCACTTCGAACTGACGCGTGCCGTCAACGTCATACAACTCCAGCACGGAGATGTCATACGTACCGCCACCTAAGTCGAAGACCGCGACCTTTTCGTCTTTCTTTTTGTTCTTGTCGAGACCATACGCGAGCGCGGCTGCCGTCGGCTCGTTGATGATGCGCAACACGTCGAGGCCGGCAATCTTGCCCGCATCTTTCGTCGCTTGCCGTTGCGCGTCATTGAAGTATGCGGGCACCGTGATGACTGCCTTGGACACCGAGTGGCCTAAATAGTCTTCGGCCGTCTGCTTCATTTTTTGCAGAATCATCGCCGAGATTTCGGGCGGCGTGTAGCGCTTGCCACTGACTTCGACGGCGGCCACATCGTTCGGTCCTGCGACGATTTTATACGGCACGCGTCCTTGGTCGCTCTGCGCTTCGCTCACGCGGCGACCCATGAAACGCTTGATCGAAAAAATGGTGTTGGTCGGGTTCGTTACTGCTTGCCGCTTGGCGATCTGCCCAACGAGGCGCTCGCCGTCTTTTGTAAACCCGACCACGGAAGGCGTCGTGCGACCGCCCTCGGCGTTCGGAATCACGACCGGGTCACCGCCCTCGAGGACGGACACCACGGAATTGGTCGTGCCGAGGTCGATACCGATAACTTTCTCAGCCATTGCTGTCTCTTTGAGTTGGTCGTAAAGGTGACACCGGGTCGGCCGATGGCCGCCCATGCGATCACACAGGGCAAGGGTTGGGCCGGAAAACGCCTGCCGCCTAGGCGGAGGAGGCGGCGTTTGCGAGGCGTTTGCGGCTGTCGCTGTGACAGTCTGCCTTTTCGGCACCACAAATAAGCCTCTACTGCGGCGTCGGTTAGGCGGTTTCGCAACGGCGCTCGATAACGCACCTTTCGGCCAAGCGGGAGATCAAGCCGAGCCTACCAACGACGCCATGTTCCCAATTTCCGACGAGAACCCGACGCTCCGCACGCCAGTCATGACCATCGCGATCCTGGCGGTGACATGGGCGGTGTGGCTTTTCGTTCAAGGAGCCGGGAACCCCGTGGCGATCGCGATTAGCGTGTGCAACTACGGGATGATTCCCGGGGAACTGACGCATCTAGCGCGCCTTGGCGACGGGGTGCCGCTTGGGATCGTGAACGGTCGGCAGCTGTCGTGTATCGTGCACAACGCAACCATCAACTTGGTCACGCCAGTCCTCGCGATGTTTTTGCACGGCAGTTGGAGCCACATCATTGGGAATTCATTGTATCTGTGGGTGTTTGGAAACAACATCGAAGACAGCATGGGTCGCGGTCGATTCCTCGCGTTTTACCTGCTGTGCGGCCTGATCGCGGCGGGCGCGCATGTGGCATGGTCGCCGGCGTCTCTCGTACCGACCGTGGGAGCATCAGGGGCGATTTCGGGGATCATGGGTGCCTACTTGTTGCTGTATCCGCGTGTACCGATTCGCACGTACTTCCCGCCGATTTTCCTGTTTCACGTTCCGGCGTGGTCGATGCTGATCATCTGGTTTGTGAGCCAAGTCGTGGCGGCGCTGCCGCAGGTGCGACCGTTCGATCGCGACGTCGGTGGCGGCGTTGCGGTGTGGGCACATATTGGTGGATTTGTGGCCGGGCTCATCTTGGTCAAGCTGTTTTCCAGCGCGGAATACTTACAGCGTCGGAAGGCGGCTACCGACGCGAAAGTCGTTTGGTCCTGAACGGTTCGCAGTAGGCCTATTTTTTCAAACGCTTTGTCGCGCTGCGCGAATCGTGTGAGCATTTTTCCGCGGTGGGCATGGCGACTTTGGCGCGGTGACGCAATCGTTACGTGAACCGCCGTTCTCCGATACGCCGTTCGGCGCTTCCTTTCCTGCAGTTTGCGGCGCGCCCGAAAGGCGTACGCCGACTACTCTCCCGCGTGGTGCATCACACGTCGGCGAGTCTGTTTCCCCTAGCGCTCATTCTCCGTGAAGCTGTTCTCAAAAGACGAAACGTTTTTCGACCATTTTCATCAGCTCGCGCTGTACATCAGCAGTGCTGCATCACTGCTAAAGACGCTTCTTGAGAATCCCGCCGACGCGACGCGAATCGCGACGGCGATCAAAAAGGTCGAGACCGATGGCGATGCGATCGTGCATCTGATCAATCAACGGATCGATACGAGCTTTGTGACACCGCTCGATCGTGAAGACATTCACTTGCTGGCGAAGCGGTTGGACAACGTCATTGACATTATTAACGGCGCCGCGCGACGTGTCGTGATGTTTCGCGTGACCGACTCGCGCGCGGGTGCCGTGCGCATGGCCGATGTGATTGTTCGCGCCAGCAAGGAAATCGTCGAATCGGTCGCGGATGTCATGAAGCCCAAGTTGATGGACGAACACAGCCGCGCCATCAAGGTGTTGGAAGAAGAGGGCGATGCGTTGTACGCCGAGAATGTGGGGGCGCTGTTCGAGCATGACGAGCCAGCGATTGTCGTGCTCAAATGGAAGGAGATCTTCGACGCGCTCGAGCATGCGATCGATGAGTGCGATGACGTCGCGAACGTGCTCGAGAGTATCGCCCTCAAGAACAGCTGACGCCGCGTGGTCTACTTTGTTTTGAGTATCGTGGGCGTCGCGTTGGTGTTCGACTTCATCAATGGCTTTCACGATTCTGCCAACTCGATCGCGACGATTGTTGGCACGCGCGTGCTGAGTCCTTTAGCGGCGGTGGTCTGGGCGGCCACGTTCAACTTTGCCGCGCTGTTCGTGACGGGAAGCGCCTTGGCGAAGGCATTTGGCGGTGGCTTCGTCAATATGGCGATCGTGGATTCGCAAGTCATTCTTGGTGGTTTGCTCGGCGCGATCATTTGGAATTTGATCACGTGGTGGTTTGGCATTCCGTCCAGCTCGTCGCACGCGCTCATTGGTGGATATTCGGGCGCCGCTGTTGCAAAAGCAGGATTTGGCGCGCTTTTGTGGGGGAAGAAGTGGATCGAGACGCTCTCGGCGATTGTCATTTCCCCGGCGCTTGGAATGCTGATGGGGTTTCTGTTGATGGTGCTGGTGTACAACGTATTTCGGAATGCGTCGAAGGCGCGCGTCGATAAGTTTTTTCGCGTGGCACAGCTCACGAGTTCTGCGCTGCTGTCGCTCTCGCACGGTGGCAATGATGCGCAGAAGACGATGGGCATTATCGCCGCGCTGCTTGTTTCCTCGAAGGTCGTCTTCGCCGGTCAGACCGGCTGGCTGCACGCGTTTTACGTAGAAGATTTGAAAACCATTCCCACGTGGGTCGAGATTTCCGCGTACAGCTGCATCTCGCTCGGCACGTTGTTCGGTGGTTGGCGCATCGTGCACACGATGGGTACTCGGATCACCAAGCTGCGGCCGGTCGGCGGGTTCTGCGCGGAAACAGCGGGCGCACTGGTGATTCAGGTTGCGACGCACTTCGGCATTCCCGTGAGCACGACGCACACCATTACGGGCGCGATCGTCGGCGTTGGTGCCACCACGCGATTGTCGGCGGTGCGGTGGGGGCTTGCGAGTCGCATCGTGTGGGCGTGGGTGATTACGATCCCAGCGGCGGCGTTGATCGCAGCGATCAGCTACAAAGTGCTCGCGCTGATAGGCACTCCGTAACGCATGCGTCTCGCCAGCGACGACGTGGCCGATGCCTCGAGGGTCGTGACGACGTCGCGCGCGCTGCCATATCTCAATCGCGAGTTGAGCTGGCTTGACTTCAACGCGCGCGTGCTCGAAGAGGCGTTGGACGAGCGCGTGCCGTTGCTGGAGCGTCTCAAGTTTTTAGCAATCTTCAGCACCAATCTGGATGAGTTTTACATGGTGCGCGTAGCAGGCCTGCGAAGAAAGGTTGCCGCCGGCGCACTGCAGTATTTGCCCGACCCGCTGTCGCCGCCCGAGCAGCTTGAAGCGATTCGGGTGCACGTGCGTGCGCTGCTTGAGCGTCGGCGACACGCACTGCGCGAGCAGTTGCGGCCGGCGCTCGAGGCGCACGGGATTCGCATTGTGCCGATGGCCGATCTCGATGCTGAAGAGGCGCGCGCGATCAGCGAGTTCTTTGAGTCGCAGGTCTTTCCGGTGCTCACGCCGCTCGCGGTTGACCCGGGACATCCGTTTCCGTACATCTCAAACCTCTCATTGTCATTGGCGGTCGAGATTCGCGATCCCGAAACGCACAGCAGCCACTTTGCTCGTGTCAAGGTGCCGCGATCGCTGCCGCGTTGGATTCCAACCGGCCGACCGCATTGCTTCGTTGCCCTCGAAGATGTGATTGGCGCGAACCTTGACGCGCTATTTCCCGGTATGCGCATCGACCGTTGGCACACCTTTCGTATCACGCGTTATTCGGACCTGGATCTCGGGCAAATTGATCAACCCGAAGATCTTTTGGAAACCATCGAGCAGCAGGTGTTTCAGCGACGCTTTGGCGAAGTTGTGCGCTTGGAAGTACAACGCGACATGCCGGTGAGCATGCGACAGCTGTTACTGGAGGAGCTCAGTGAAAGCGAAACGCAACATGTCGCACCGCTGACCGAAGGTGACGTGCACGACATCGATGAGCTGCTCGAACTCGGCGATTTGCTGACGCTGAGTGGCATCGAACGCGCCGAGTTGCATGATCCAGTGTTTACTCCGGCGGTGCCGAGTGCGCTGCGCGACGGCAGAAATATTTTTGACGCGATTCGTGAGCGAGATTTGCTCGTGCATCATCCGTACGAATCGTTTGCGTCGTCCGTACAGACGTTCTTAGAGGTGGCGGCGCACGATCCGCAGGTACTGGCCATCAAGCTCACGTTGTATCGGACGTCGGGTGACAACGCGATTGTGCGCGCCTTGGCGGAAGCGGCTGAGCAAGGAAAGCAGGTGGCCGTGCTCATCGAATTGCAGGCGCGCTTTGACGAACAAAACAACATCACGTTTGCGCGCACGATGGAGAGTTACGGCATCCACGTGGCCTATGGACTGCCAGGGCTTAAGACGCACGCGAAGACGGTGCTTGTGGTGCGACGCGACGCGGATGGTATTCGTCGCTACGTGCACATAGGCACAGGCAATTACAACGCGAAGACGGCGCGACAGTATACGGACCTCGGGTTGTTTACCTGCGATGCCCAGGTCGGCGCGGATTTGACCGATCTGTTCAACTCGCTCACGGGCATGTCGCGTCAAAAGCGATATCGCAAGCTGTTGGTCGCTCCGGCAAACTTGCGTGAACGCACGCTGGCGTTAATCGATCGGGAAACCGCGCATGCGGTCGCGGGTCGCGGAGGTCGCATCATCGCAAAGATGAATGCTCTCGTTGATCCCGACGTGATTTCGGCGTTGTATCGCGCATCCCAGGCCGGCGTGACGGTGGATTTGATCGTGCGCGGCATCTGCTGTTTGCTGCCTGGCGTGCCGACGGTGAGCGAAAACATACGCGTCGTGTCGATCATTGGGCGATTCTTGGAACACTCGCGCATTCAATACTTTGCGAATGGCGGCACGCCAGAGTACTACATCGGGTCTGCGGATTGGATGCCGCGCAACCTCGATCGTCGCGTCGAAGCAATGGTACCGATTGACAATGT
>JANXUN010000520.1 GCA_025356185.1 Gemmatimonadaceae bacterium | reverse complement strand
GGCATGGCCGTGGTCTACCTCGCCAACGACCTCCGCCACGCACGCCCCGTGGCCATCAAAGTGCTGCGCGATGACCTCACCGCGTCGCTCGGCAAAGAGCGGTTTCTGCGCGAGATCAACATTGCGGCCGGGCTGTCGCATCCGCACATCTTGCCGCTCTATGACTCGGGCGACGCCGATGGACATCTCTTCTATGTGATGCCCTTCGTCGAAGGGCAAACCCTTCGCCAGCGCCTGCTCAAAAGCGGCGAGCTCCCCATCCCCGACGCGGTGCGCACACTGCGCGATATCGCTGACGCGATGGCATACGCGCACAAACGTGGTGTCGTGCATCGCGACCTGAAACCGGAAAACGTGATGTTTTCCGAACGCCATGCGATGGTGATGGACTTTGGCGTGGCAAAGGCGCTGTCTGCGGCCACCGGAGCTACGACACTTACGTCGATGGGCATCGCGCTCGGCACGCCCGCCTACATGAGTCCAGAGCAAGCAACAGCCGATCCATCCACCGATCATCGCTCTGACATTTACGCACTTGGCGTGATTGCGTACGAACTGATCACCGGACGTACGCCGTTTGAAGGTGGTACACCACAGGAAGTATTGGCCGCGCATGTCACACGCGACGCACCGCGTGTTGAGACGCACCGGCCAAGTGTATCACCTGCATTGGCGTCGCTGGTTGCGCGTTGTCTCGAAAAGAAACCGGCCGATCGATGGCAGACGGCCGACGAACTTGTGTCGCAGTTGGATGCGCTGCTCACGCCAAGCGGTGGCATGACGCCGCACGCGACAGCGCCGTATTCTGCAGCGAGCACGAAGGTGCAGCGCCGAGTGGTGTGGCCTGTAGTGTCGGTGCTCGCGTTGGCGCTCGTTAGCGGTGCAGTGTATTTCGCACGCGGGCGAAGTGCAGCGCCGAGTAGTGCAACACCGTCGACCGTGTGGATTGCGGTGTTGCCACCAGAGAATCGCGGTCAACCGCAAGATGATTGGTTTGCCGATGGCTTAGCCGACGAACTCCGCGGTGCACTTGCAAAAGTGAACGGCATTCAGATCAAAGGCAGTCGATCATCGCAGTCCTTTAAAGGCAGCACGAAGTCCATTCCGGAAATCGGCAAGGAACTCGGCGTCACGTATGTCGTCACAAGTTCCATTCGGTGGACGCCAACGTCGGCAGGATCGGGGCGTGCAACGATCTCTACCGAACTGCTCGATGCCGCAACCGAAGCGGTGAAAGCGCGACAGTCGTACGACACGACGCTCACCGATTTGTACGCGGGGCAGGTTGCGCTTGCGCAGCGTGCGGCGCGTGATGTGGCCATCGTGTTGCGGACTGGCGTAAGTGCAGCGGCGACGCCCGTCGGTGTCACAATCAAGGTGAAGCCGGAGGCATACACAGCGTATCTCGCGGGCAGGCAAGAGGTCAATCGGTTCACGGTAGTCAGTCTCGCGGCCGCGATTGAATACTTTCGCCAAAGCACGCGGCTGGATCCTTCCTTTGCCAAGGCATACGCCTGGCTCGCGGAATCGCTTTCTCTTGCAGGCTTCGCGCAGGGTTCGCCTGCCGAAGCTGAATGGCGCACGGCGACTACACGTGCGGAAGCACTTGATCCTACAGACGTTGACGTATTGGTCGCGCGTGCGCACGCACGCATTCGAGCCCGTGACTGGAGTGAAGCGTCTAACTCAGTGCAACGCGCCCTCGCTGCAGATTCTACAAGCATCTGGGCCCTCAGCGTCGCTTCACAGCTGGAGATGTACTTTGGCAGGTGGGACCGCGCCATCGCGTTCACTCATCGAATGAGCCAGATCGATCCCGTCATCTTTGCAGATGATGAGCCGCTTACGATGTTGGATGCAGGGCGACTTGACGACGCAATGGCCATCGCGAAACCGCATTTGGCGACCGTTGACTCCCTCTCAACATCCAACTGTTGGTGGTGCGTTGCCCTCACCGTCAGTGCGCTGCGCGGCGATGTCGCGATGACCTACCGTGCGCAGGCTCGCGTACAGTCCCTTGGTCGCACATGGTCGCTTTGGAAGTTCTATGAGGGTGTCGCGCTCGCCAACGCAGGCCGGATGCCCGAAGCTCTCGATGCCTTTAACTCCCTGCCGGTCTCGGCCGCCGCCCTGCCATTGCCCGCCGGGGCCGCCACATCGGCCAACCAAGCGGCGATCAACGCGGATGGCGGCGAGCAGGTGCATGTCCAGAATTTCCCGGCCACGCAAGCCGTAAGCGGTAGTGTCAGCGTCGGC
>JANXUN010000488.1 GCA_025356185.1 Gemmatimonadaceae bacterium | reverse complement strand
GCGAGGTAGACGGTTGCCATGCCGCCATGCCCGATCTCATTCGAGATCGTGTAGCGGCCCGAGAGTGCGGCCGAAAGGCGCTCAGGCGCGTTCATGCCTGTCGTGTACTTGGCGAGAGCTTTTGCATGAGGGCGTGCGCTGTGGTGTGTCACACGGGAGACGAACGCTCCCAAGTTACGCGCTGTCGAAGGCTACGGTTAGTTCGCGCACGCTTGAGGAGCCCTCATCGTATTGGCGTCGCCCCGAGTTGCGCCACACGCCGTATGCCGGCGGTCCTGGAGGAAACGCATCGTAGTTGGACGACTCCGTCATCGTGCCGTCGGCGTGAAAGACGTACATGAACTCAAGGTCTTTTGCACTGCGCGCCCTCCACACAATCACTACAGCGAGCCAAACGCAATCGTCACGCGCACCGAATCTCCGTCGCCCTTGGTGCCGCGCGCGACTTTAGGCACCGCCAACAACCGTCGTCCGTCCTTCGCACGCCACACGCTGGTATTCCACGCATGCTTATCGACCGTCGCATGCACCGGGGATCTTCCCCAGGCGTGCGTCACCGGCGGCGCGAGACGGTCCGGCACTTCGACGAAGTGCCAACCGCCCGTGTTGCCGTACTTGAACAGCTTCGCGCGAAAGGTCCCGCCGAATTTTCCACCCGGGTGTGGCGCCATGTGTGCGATTCGTCAGATCGAAGTAGTGGTAATCGTAGTTGCCACTGCGCCGTCGGCTTAGGTAAGCCGAATCGCGCAGATGCAGATTGGTCAGTCTCTGGTATCTTACGCATATACCTGCCTTCCGACGAACCGCGCTCCTCGCGATGACATCACAACCCGCCGGACCCACTACGCCCATCGGCCCCGGCACTACACTCGGCCGCTACCGCCTCATCTCGCGCCTCGGCGCGGGCGGCATGGGCGAAGTGTGGAAAGCGCATGACGCCAATCTCGATCGCGAAGTCGCCGTCAAGCTGCTGCTGCAGGGTGCGCTCCACGACGACACCGCACGCGCGCGGTTCCGACGCGAAGCCATGGTGCTCTCGCGCCTGTCGCATCCGGGCGTGGCCACGATTTTTGATTTCGATGCGCACGAAGGCAGCGACTTTATCGTGATGGAGTTCGTTCCGGGCGGAACACTCGAATCGCGCATTGCACAGGGTGCGCTGTCCGTTGACGAGATTGTGGAAACCGGAGCGCTCATCGCCGATGCGCTCGATAGCGCGCACCGCACGGGATTTGTGCATCGCGATCTCAAGCCCGGCAACGTCGTGCTCAGCGCCGATGGTCGTCCAAAGATTCTCGATTTCGGCATCGCGTTGTTGCTGGCCGCCGGTCAGGCCAGTGGTCGCATGACGCAAACCGGAATGATTCTCGGATCGCTACCCTACATGGCGCCCGAACAGTTACTCGGCGACGCTGACGATGCGCGCACCGATGTGTATGCGCTGGGAGTCATGTTGTTTGAGATGACCACAGGACAGCGGCCGTTCGTTAAAGATCGCGCAGAAGCCTTGATGTTTGCGGTGATGAATTCTGCAGCACCGCCGGTTCGATCAATGCGCGCAGATGCACCAGAAGCGCTCGAACACATCATCGGTGAGTGCCTGCAGAAAGATCCGACACGTCGACCCGCATCGGCCGCCGTCGTCGCCAGCGCGCTGCGCGCATCGCGAACTGCTGCGACGTCGGCACAATCGCATGCGCCACGCGAGGTACGTTCCATCGCGGTGATTCCGCTGCGCAATCTGTCGCGTGATCCCGCGCAAGAATATTTTGCCGACGGAATGACGGAAGCGATTATCTCCGATTTGGCGCGCATTAAAGCCTTGAGGGTGATCTCGCGGACGTCGGCCATGAAGTACAAAGGATCCGAACTATCGTTACCAGACATTGCGCGCGAGCTCAATGTGGATGCAATTCTCGAAGGCTCGGCACTACTCATTGGCAATCGCGTGCGCGTGAGTGTGCAGCTGGTCGACGCGCGCACCGATGCCACGCTCTGGGCCGATCGGTACGATCGCTCACTCGAAGATGTACTGGGATTGCAGAGCGAGTTGGCCGAAACGGTGG
>JANXUN010000486.1 GCA_025356185.1 Gemmatimonadaceae bacterium | reverse complement strand
TCCGACGGCATCGATAATTGGACACTGCGTCAGCCACTCGGCGTGTGCGTTGGCATTACACCATTCAATTTTCCCGTGATGGTGCCGATGTGGATGTTCCCAATGGCAATTGCGTGCGGCAACACGTTTGTGCTCAAGCCGAGTGAACGCGATCCGTCGGCGTCGGTATTTGTTGCGCAGCTGTTCGCGCGCGCGGGCCTTCCGGATGGCGTGCTGAATGTGGTGCAGGGTGACCGTGAAGCGGTTGATGCATTGCTTGCGCACCGTGACGTGAAGGCCGTGAGCTTTGTGGGATCAACGCCTGTTGCACGACACATATATGAAACCGGTGCGCGTAACGGTAAGCGCGTGCAGGCACTCGGCGGAGCCAAGAATCATCTGGTGGTCATGCCCGACGCGGATATGCAAAGCGCTGTGGACGGTATCATCGGTGCGGCGTACGGATCGGCGGGTGAGCGGTGCATGGCGATTAGCGTGGCCGTGCTTGTTGGCGACATCGCCGACGACGTGGTTGCGAAACTCGCCGAGCGTGTGCGTGCTCTCAAGATTGGCGATGGTATGAACGCCGATGTCGAAATGGGTCCGATCGTAACTTCGCAGGCACGTGACCGCATCGAGAATTACATCGCACGTGGCGTGTCTGAAGGAGCAACACTTGTTGTCGACGGACGCGGGCATCGCGTGGCCAATCGTCCGGGCGGATTTTTCACGGGTGGTTCGTTATTCGATCACGTCACTCCGGCAATGCGCATTCATCGTGAAGAAATATTTGGACCAGTGTTGTGTTGCGTGCGCGTGCCCGATGTCGCGAGCGCGATTGCGCTGATCAACGCGCATGAATTCGGCAACGGCGTATCGTGTTACACGCGGGACGGACACACCGCGCGCGAATTTGCGCGGCGCGTTGAAGTCGGCATGGTCGGCATCAACGTGCCGATCCCGGTACCGATGGCGTGGCACGGATTTGGTGGATGGAAAGGCAGTCTGTTTGGCGACATGCACGCCTACGGCGAAGAAGGCGTGCGCTATTACACCAGGCAAAAGTCCATCATGCAGCGCTGGCCGCAGCGTGACGCGCAGGGGCCGGAGTTCGTGATGCCAACGTCGAAGTAGCGTGCGCTCGCGCGCGATCTACCGCGACTCCTCCGCCACACAGGAACCCGCTCCGCACACCATCCACGCCGGATCAGCGTCGAGATTCTCGAACACCAATACTGCGGATTCGAGCAATGCTTGAGGCACGGCAACGGTCGGTGCGGACTTTGCTCTGTTTCGGTTGAGGATTCTGCTGAGCGCGGCTTTGAGATCCTCAAGTTTCGGCTTGGGTTTTCCACCCAACTCCTCTCGCAGCTGCGAGACGAACGAGTGTCCATTCAACTGCGCGGCGTACTGCTCATCAAACGGCGTCATCACGCTTTGCTTCGCGCATGATGTAAATCCCGCCCGATCCGCGCGTTGGCCGTCACTCTGCTTGTCGTCGCACCATATCAACGAGCCCTGTCGCTTTGTCGCGACAACTCGTTGACCGTCTTTACGTACACCGTACACCTGCCATTCCGCGACGACAACACCATGTTTGCGCGCTGCACCCGCCTTCCAGTTGCTGGCAACGATGAAATAGTAGGGAAGCATCGCGGGGTCGGCCGAAATGCCGTAACGCTTGTCTTCCTTTGAGCCACTCTTTGCCTGAAGGATTGCGAGGACCATGCCATGCTTTCCTAAGGCATTGAGCAGGGAGTCCCGAGGTGCATCTTTGAGTCCGATAATCTGCAAGTGAGATTCTTCGCCCATGGTGTTGGGTTCGCGTGCAACGTATCCAGATGGCGGGCCCCAAAACTCGCTTGGCGAAGCAGAAATCCGGTTCAACTGCGCGATAATCTTGGAAACGTTTCCGCTGCTTGGATCAGCATAGTCCAACGCAAAAAACCCCGAACACGATGCGATGTCGGTCAAGCTGGCATTCACCGAACACGCCTTGAGACCTGTCTCCTGAATTCCCACGCGATAGCGCACAGACTTTGGCGCCACCTTGGGCGCTGCTGTAGCTCCGGTTTTCGCAGTGAGCGATTCCGGCGCGACTACGACTGCCGTTGCGGTCGCGATCGACTCGGCAACCATGGACGCTCGCGCGGCCGCTGCCATCGAATCCGCGACGGCGACCGCACGCAGCGTGTCGGCGACTGAAGACTTGTCGCCACCGCAACCGATCACGGCAGTGACAGCGCAGGCGTACGTAATTGCCCGGTAACGCGCGATCGAAGTCATCGTTCGCTCTTGAAAGAGGAAAGGGTCGAAGGGGATAGTCGAGCTAACCTGTATTTCGTCCCATCGACTGACAATAACTCGCAAGGAGTACACTCATCTCACCCTCACGGCGTGCGAGCAGATGACGGTGACGACGACAGGGCCTGCTATTTCACTCGTGGCGGCCACTCGTACTCGTCACCTGTTCGAAGGTCGAGTCCGATCACCTCGCCATTGAGACTGCGATAAAATACGAGTCCCGCATTTGGCCCTTTGATGTAAAACGTCGATTCATTTTCCGCATACAACGGGCTTCCCGTCTTCCCGGGCGCACCGATGCGCAGTCGGGCTCCGTCAAACGTGACAGCGAACACGACGTCTGGACGGACTTGGTAATTGCCGACGAAGCTCTCGAGAATACTGCGAGCAATCGTTGGCTCGAGCATCTCGTCTTTGAGTAATCGCGATGGGTCAGTCAGTTTGCTGCCGATTTCGTCGATCGGGCCTGTTGAGTTCGACAACAAAATGGCATTCGCACCCGTCGCCGGATTGAAACCGATATACGCGTGATAGCCCCCAGTTTCGCCGCTGTGATAAATGACGAGCTTTCCGTTCAACTGTTCGCGATGCCACGCAAGGCCCACGGTAGTCGCGGCGTTGGGACCCGCGTGAAAGTTTTGATGCGTTAACGCGATCGCTTTGGCCAGCGGACCGTGCACCGTGTCGCGTTGCGCCGCCAAATACAGGAGCAGATCGTGCATGTCTGCGCGTAGCGCGCCAGCGCCTGCAATGGTCGGCAGATCCCACGGCTCCTTCGCATCGCCTGCCTTGTCGTGCCCTTGCACCAGATGCGCTCGCATTGTCGGCGTAAGCGCGATACGCGTGTTGTTCATCTTGAGCGGCAACAGCACGCGCTCAGTCACCAACTGTTCGTAACTTTTGTTCGCGTGCAGAAACAGAATGTGGCCAAGGAGACCGACGCCAGTGTATGAGTATTCGAAGCGCGCGCCAGGATCTCTGGTGAGTTGATACGCCGACAGATAGTCGTACAAGTCTTTCACGGAGTACGATGCGTACGGGTTTTGCGGATCGGTTTGTACGAGATTCGCCGGAATCTTCGGCAACCCCGATGTATGTGTCGCGAGATCGCGAATGGCGATGACGCGCCCATTGCGCGAAGGCATCCTTACCGACGCGGGCAAGTACTTCTGCGCCGGATCGTCAAGCGCGATTTCGCCGCGCAACACCATATCTGCGAGAATCGTTGCCGTAAACGTTTTGGTGACCGATCCGATCTCAAACACGGCGTGCTCGTCCAGCGGTAAACCCGCAACGCCGCTCGTGCCGTACGAGACCACGCGCGTACGACCATCCGGATCGATCACGCCCGCGATGATGCCCTTGTTCGTGCCGGAATCGACGCGTCGCTTGAGGATCGCGGTGATGGCAGCGTTGTCAGGTGCGTGCGCGCCGACAGCCGTTGCAAGGAGTGTCGTTGCTCCGAGCACAGCCAGAGGAACGAGATAACGATGCGTGGCGACTTTCATCTGATGAGCCGAACGGTGAACGCGAAATGGGCGACTCTGTAAGGCCCTGTACGAGCGTATCCCTCGAGAGCGGCGTCGGCCGTGCGTACGCGGTCGGTGCTGGCCCGCCGCATCGATGTGCGCGAGGAATCGACGGCGTCAATCGAACAGTATGCGCAGGTCTCGATCGCGTTTCGCGTGAATTGGGAGCTTGTGCTCGGCGGCAATCAGCACGAGCCGACCAGTGTGTTGTTCAGCCAACGGACCCTCGCATCACCATACGTGAAAGACTACGACGCGATCCCGGACAATAGACCGCAAGATTGGCTACGACGAATGGACACGTCGCAATGGCGCGTCTTCTCTGCGTTCGTGAACGACGTGCGCGTGGGCGCGGCCATTCTCATTCCGTCCACCGATGCGCACGACGAGGGGCATGCCAACGTCGAGCTGTGGGACATGCGCGTGCATCCGCGCTGGAGGCGCCGCGGTGTCGCCCGTGCGTTGTGGCCGACAATTGAAAACGCCGCGCGGGCTCTTGGTGCGCATGCGATACACGTCGAAACGCAGCTCATCAATGTTGCAGCGTGTCGCTTTTATCTCGCGCAACAGTGCGTGCTTGTCGGGATCAAACCGTCGGCGAATCCATTCTTGCCGTCCGAAATACAATTGCGGTGGCGCAAAGCGCTCACCGCACGCGACGACGACACACAAGTTGCGACTACGTTGCCGTAATGCGTCGGATCCCGCGTTCGTGATGTGTGTTGTGATACAGCGCAAAGAGCAACATCTCGCGCACCGATAAGACACCAAGTATCGGGTGCGCCATGCCGTAGGCGTCGAGATCGCTCTCCGACCACGCCGCCAGCGCATCGGCCAACGACGTCAACGCTGAGTCAAGACGCGCTATCGAATGCGTCTTCCGCTGCACATCAGCATCGGCTGCAGCGAGTTGCGCTCGCGTCCCGAAGTTGCGCAGCGTTTCGGCCGGCACCTGTGCCAGCGTCTCCAGATACGTCTCACGCATCTCCACAAACCCGCGCGACAGGGTGAGGTCGCGCGCTGGCAACGCGCTTTGATTCGTTACGCCCGCACAGATGCGCGTCGCAACGTTGATCAGATGCTCCACGTGATGTGCCGGCGACCAGTCGGCAATACTGCCGGTCGAAAAAACGTCAGCGGGGATATCCGAAAGCAACGAACACATCGACGCGGCCTGTGCGCGAAACGCGGCAATCAGTTGCAGCTTCGTGAAAACACTATCCATGAATTGCCTCCGAGGGCGCCGCCCGTCGATTCCCGTTCTGGTTCTCCGCTGTCCTTCCGGAGGAGACGCTCGGCGAATTTCCCGCAAATTACCGTCGACAACGGTGGCGGGCGACATCGCCGCCACGATTGCGAAGTGTCTCGAAGGCGCCGAAACGAACGTTATCTCGATCTACCCGACGTGGATGGACCTCCATCTCCGAGGTCCAAATAGAACTCGAGTCATCATGCGGAGACATTGAGGAACGGTTCAGCGCCGACGCGCGACGTGACGCTCCACACGTTGCATTGCTGCTCGGCGGCGCTTGGTCAATGCCTGCCGTGCAGCGAAGAAGCGATCCGTGCGCTGCGGATGAAGGTTGGACCGTTGGTGGAGCGGTTGTATGAAACGCTGCAGCGAGCAGCGTGAGTGAATCGTCGCAGAGTCAATCCACGACATCCTTACCGATTGTAGGGTGGCCAGATGCGATTTGAGATGAACAATCAAGAGCGCAGCGCGATGGTCTCGCTCATCAAGCACGCGCGCCGCCAAGGGATGAAACTACGAAAAGCGCACCCATTGTGGACACCTGAGTGGTCTTTGCTCGCGAGTTTCAGGCCGGAGCCGAGGAGTGTTGTTGTGTGGCACGTGTGTGTCCCGCCGGGAAATCGCTCTATCGCAAGGGACAAAAGGCGCAGCACGAACGGCTTACCTCACCGAGCAATTTCGTGGTACAAAACGTGGTTGCGGACCGAGTGCGCGACCACACAATGTTCGGAGGGTCAGCTACTCGAAATGCGCCGCTTTGCGCCGCTGCGCTACGCCGCTTAATGCAAATTCTGCGTGAGTAATAGCTGGACCAGCTTCCTGGGGATGGTGCCCAGCGCGCTTACCAGGTCCCGCGTTCTCCGACTGCACTGATCACGCGGGCCAGCCGCGCCGCAGCGTTTTGCCAATTGATCTGCACCGCCCGCTGAGCGGCGTCCGGGTCGCCTGCTTCGAGCGCCGTGACAATCACGTCGTGTTCTGCGGCGGACGTCGCGACCTCATTGGCCAACGTGCTCGCATAGATCCGGCCATATCGCTCGGCCTGGGGTTTCACCGCGTCGTGCAAGGTGCGGAGACGGGCACCCGCGCCCAAGTGCACGTAACTGTTATGAAACGCATCGTCGAGGTCGAGCAATTCGTCGGCGTCCGGCATTCGTACGAGCGCGGCATTTCGGAACTGCGCGTTGATGTCACGCATGTGCCTCGTCATCTTGAGACGCGTAGTGCGCGGCCTGATGGCAGCTTCGTGCGCGGCCTGTCCCTCGATCAGCGCCACGATTTGATAGATCGCTCGCGCGTCTTCGGTGGTAAGCGGTGCGACCGTTGCGCGCGTAAGAATGGCGCTTCCCGTTCCCACGATGAAGCCCTCCTGGCGCAATCGCTCCAGTGCAGCGCGCACCGGCGTTCGGCTGATGCCGAGCCGCGCAGCCACTTCGCGTTCAACGAGCCGGGCGCCAGGTGGGAGGCGCCCTCGCACTATGCGGTCGCGCAACTCATAATAGGCGGTATGCGTTCCCTCACCTCGCGCGATCACCGGTTCGAGGCCATTTGCCAAGTTACCCTGCCTGCGCCCCAATGCCGGCTTCGTCGCGGCCTTCGCCGACGCTTTCGCGCTGGCGGGACTCGTTGCTGCTTTTCCGCTACCAGCCGAGAGTGATTGAGGCATGAGCGGAATGTAGCGTGCAATGAGCGCAAGCAGGGCTGTGACTGAGTCATGATGTGACAGAGCAAGGATGCCTTGACCCATCGCCAGCGTGTTTCGGCAGCGCGCCGATAGTGAGGCTAGGGGTAAATTGGTAAACCATTGCGGTATACCGATACGAAGCGTACGTTGGACTTCGCCACCCTCTCCCTTGTCGGACAACGAATCCATCTGGGCTGCCGTGCCAGACCAAAATCCTGACACTACAAACGCCCGACATACGGACGTGAACCCGGCACCTTCGGGGCTATTCGATCTCGCGGCAGCGCTTGAGATCCGGCCACTAGCGTCGCTCGCCGAGTTTCGGTCATGCGTTGCCATTCAGGAAGAGGTATGGGGGCCTGGCTTCGTCGACGTCGTATCCGCCTCCGTGCTGCAGGTCACGTCTCGTATCGGCGGCATTGTGCTTGGTGCCTTCACCCCGACGGGCAGCTTGGTCGGTTTCGTCGCCGGGTTCACGGGAATCGAAGATGGACGGCCGATTCACTGGTCACATATGCTGGGTGTGCGGGACGCGGCGCAAAATGCCGGCGTCGGCCGTATGCTCAAGGAGCATCAGCGTGCAGAGCTGGTGCGCATGGGCATCTCGGAGATGCGCTGGACGTTCGACCCCCTTGTCGCTAAGAACGCACACTTCAATCTGAATCGACTTGGCGCGCGCGTGGTCCGGTATGTCCGGGATATGTACGGCAACATGGGAAGCGCTCTCCATGGCACCATCACCGACAGAATCATCGTCGCTTGTCCTGCAGCCAAAGGTGAGGTCGTATCGACCACGCCCAGAATAGCGAATTCGACGGCTCCCATCCTCACTACGGCGGTGTCAGGAGACAATCAGGAGCTGCCGCATGCTTCATCGCTGCCACCGGCCATATGGATTGAAGTCCCATCCGACATCGCAACGGTGATGAAAGACTCGCCGAAGCTCGCCTTAGTGTGGCGTCTAGCCGTCCGCCTCCATTTCGAATGGGCGCTCGGGAGTGGGTACGTTGTGACCGGGCTTCACCGCGATGGCGCCAGCTCGCGAACGTTCTACGTGCTCCAACTCGACCCCGCAGGCCGATGAGCCGCATGCACTCTCACAATCCCGCCGCGACTGCACGCAAATGCTGACCATAGAACGCATTACGGTACGCGAGGTCCACCTCCCTCTCTTAGAGCCCTTTCGCATTTCGTCCGGCGTGTTTCGCGAACGGCCGATGCTCCTGCTGGAGCTGACCGAACGATCGGGCGCGACGGCGTGGTCGGAGTGCGTCGCGATGGAGCGTCCGAACTACACCGCGGAAACGATAGAAACCGCATGGCTGGCGATGCGCAAATGGCTCGCACCGCGTGTACTCGGACGCGAATTTGCCGGTCCGCACGAAGTTGCTGCCGTCCTGGCGGAGAACATTCGCGGGCACAACATGGCCAAGGCCGCTATTGAAATGGGCTGCTGGGGCGTTGCAGCGGTGATGCAGGGCCTACCGCTCACCGATCTCATCGGAGGAACGCAAAGTCGCATTCCCACGGGCGTCTCGCTCGGAATCCAGTCAGAGCCGTCAAAGTTGGTTGATCGCGCGTTGGCGGCCGTCGCCGCAGGCTACCATAAAATCAAGCTGAAAATTCAGCCAGGTCAGGATGTAGAGTATGTCCGCGCGGTGCGTGAAGCGGTCGGGTCGGGCATCGAACTGATGGTCGACGCCAACTCCGCGTACACGTTGGCCGACGCGAACCATCTGGTGGAGCTTGATGCATTCAACCTCATCATGCTCGAGCAACCGCTCGGTGATGACGATCTCGTGCGGCACGCGCAGCTGCAACGGCGACTCACTACCCGGATCTGCCTGGACGAGTCAATCACGAGCGTCGACCGCGCGGAAGACATGATCACACTCGGCAGCGGTCGGATCATCAATATCAAGCCGGGACGTGTGGGTGGGTTTAGCGCGTCGATCGCAATTCACGATATTTGCCAGCGCGCGGGGATTCCCGTGTGGTGTGGCGGGATGCTCGAGAGCGGCATTGGGCGCGCATACAATGTCGCGCTGGCGTCGCTGCCCAACTTTACGCTGCCTGGTGACCTGAGCCCCAGTGCCCGCTACTGGGCTCGCGATCTCGTCACGCCCGAGTGGACGATGGACGGTGAAGGCATGGTTCACGTGCCTCGCGAGCGACCTGGAATCGGCGTCGAGGTGGACGTAGAGCTGGTCGAATCACTCTCGCGGCGAACCGAGGTGTTTACAGCAAGTGCTTGACGAAGCCGAGGTACTTATGATGGTGGTACGGCGCGACCGAGCGATAGTCAGGCGCGGCAGTGGCGTGCTGCTGTGTAAACGAATGGCGAAAGCGGTATGATCTCCACACCACAGCTCCGTCGCACACTCGGTGTGACCGATCTGACGCTTATCGCTATGGGAACCGTTATCGGTTCCGGCATCTTTCTGGTGCCTGGAGTAGTACTGCGGGAAACGGGCATGCACGTCGGATTGGCCATGGTGGTGTGGTTCGTGGCGGGCATCCTTTCATATCTCGGAGCGCTTACATATGCCGAAATGGGGGCAATGAAGCCGGATGCCGGAGGCTTGTACGCCTACATTCGCGATAGCTTCGGGCCGCTGCCGGCATTCCTGTACGGCTGGACCAGCTTCTTCGTAATCGCCAGCGGTTCGGTAGCTACGCTTGCCGTCGCGTTCTCTGGCTACTTCAGTCAGCTCATCCCCATTGGTGCAGCGGCCGCCAAAGCGGTCTCGCTCGTGATGGTATTGACAATCGCGTTAATCAACGTGCGCGGCACCGGCACGAGCTCGACTGTGCAGAATTGGACGACCGGGGCCAAGCTTCTCGGGCTCGTCGTTTTCAGCCTGGTGCTAATCGTATTCGGGCGGGGCGCTCCGCCTGACTCGATTGCGGCTCCACCCAGTTGGCCCGAGGCCCTTACCCCGGCGCTCATTTCCGGCATCGGGATTGCAATGATCGCCGTGCTCTGGGCGTACGAGGGCTGGCAGTATCTGACCTTTTCGGCGGGCGAAACCGTCAACCCACAGCGGACATTTCCGCGAGCCATCATGTTGGCCACTGCGTCGCTCATCGGGTTGTACATGATCGCAAATATCGGATATCTCGCAGCCCTCGGTGCACGCGCGGTAAGCGCGAGTGACCATGTCGCCGCAGACGCGGGTGTCGTAGTCTTGGGCCCGATCGCCGGCCGCGCAATCAGCGTTCTCATTCTCATTTCGATCTTCAGTGCAGCGAATGGGCTAATGCTCACTGCGCCGCGCCTGTATTTCTCAATGGCGGCCGATGGCTTGTTCTTCAAGCGATTGGCGATCATTAGCCCGCGCTTCGGCACTCCTGCCTTTGCGGTGGTGGCACTCGCCGCGTGGTCGATATTGCTGGCCTTGACCGGAACGTTCGAGCAAC
>JANXUN010000460.1 GCA_025356185.1 Gemmatimonadaceae bacterium | reverse complement strand
TCTACAGACTTGGTATCGCTTGAAATGATTCGTGACGCGCACCGCGCGATCGCACCATACGTGCATCGCACGCCGGTGATGCGATCATCGTACTTGGGCGCGCGGGCGGGTGCGCACGTCATTCAAAAGCTTGAGCTGTTTCAAAAGACGGGCGCATTCAAAGCGCGAGGAGTGATCAACACACTTCGTCAACTCACCGACGACGAACGTGCGCGCGGTGTGATATCGCTGTCGGCCGGTAACCACGCGCAGGCACTCGCGTGGGGCGCGCAGCAATTTGGCGTGTCGGTCACAATCGTTATGCCCGCTACTGCAGTGGTGTCGAAAGTTGCAGCGACCAAAGAATATGGAGGCACGGTCATTCAGACCGACGGTGATCTGCTCGCCATGGCGCTCGAGATTAAGGAACGAACGGGGATGACGCTCGTGCATCCGTTCGATGACCTGCGCGTGATTGCAGGGCAGGGAACCGTTGGGCTTGAGATTCTCGAGCAAGTGCCCAACGTGAGCGTGGTGTTGGTCGCGTGCGGAGGTGGCGGATTAATTTCCGGTGTGGCCGCCGCGATAAAGCAGTCGCGGCCGTCGGTGCGTGTGATTGGTATCGAGCCCGAAGGCGCCGACGCGATGACGCGTTCGCTCGCGGCGGGTTCTCCTCAGCGACTCGCATCGATGCATACGATTGCCGACGGACTTGCTGCGCCGTTTGCCGGAACGCACACACTGGCACACTGTCGCGCATTTGTCGACGAATGGCACGTCGTATCGGACAGTGAAATCGTCGACGGAATGCGTGTGCTCATGGAACGATGCAAACTGTTCCCTGAGCCCGCCGCGGGCGCTGCCGTGGTGCCGTTACTGACGAATCGATTGTCTTTGTCGGCTGAGGATGTCGTCGTTCCGATTATCTGCGGCGGAAATATCGATATCGACCGGCTCAAACAACTGCTATAGCGTCACGCGGTTATCGGGCCACGACAAACAGCTCCTTCTGCGTGAGACTTTTGCGCAATAGCGCCACCGCCCGCAGCAACTGATTGTCGTCTTTCATGTCGTACTTCTTTGCCTGTGCTTCACCGAACGCGAGCTTGGCGATGCGTGAGGCGAGTGCGCGATCGACGTCAGTACCGCCCGCGTCGAACACGGCTTTGTCGATCCGCACAGAATCGAATGCCAACTTTCGCATCACCTCGTCGCGCCATGCACGTTCGACGCGAAACGACGGTGCAACTCCACGTTTGTGCGATTCGGCGACCGTGGTAAGCGCGTTGAAGTACGTCTGAAAGTGCGGCGCCAGTGCCCGGCGCAGTTGTAACTCGCTCTTGGTGATTGTGTCGGCCGGCACGATCACATCGGGTGTGATGGCGCCGCCGCCATACAGCGTGCGACCACTCGTCGATTTGTATATCGGGCGTTTTGCTCGCACCGCGTCGGTTTCTAACGAGTCCGGAAGCGTTTCGACGAATTGACCGTCGGCGTTAAACGCGCGCGGCTTTTGAATCGATCGCCCCGACGGAGTAAACCACCGGCCCGTCGTAATCTTGAGCGCATAGCCGCCATCCAATCCATACATCGTCTGCACCAGACCCTTTCCATACGTCGTCGTGCCAAGCACGAGCGCGCGATCGTAGTCCTGAAGTGCGCCCGCAACAATTTCGGCAGCGCTCGCTGATCCGCCGTCCACCAACACCACCAGCGGAATATCTAACGCGAGTGGTTCACGCTCGGCGACGAGCGTTTCGGATGACGCACGTTCACGCACGGTGAGCAGCGGCTTACCCTTGGGCAAAAACAGATTGGACATGCCGTACGCTTCATCGACAATGCCACCGGGATTGCCGCGCAAATCAATCACGATCCCTTTCGCGCCTTCCTTGCGAAGCGTCACGACCGCTTCAGAGACATCGTGTGTGGTCTGCTCCGTAAAACGCGCGAGCGGGATGTAGCCGACGCGATCATCCAACATGACGGAGAACGACACCGCAGGTACGTGAATTTCTGCGCGCGTGAACTGCAAGGTTATCGGATTTGCGACACCTGCACGCTGAAAGGTGATGGCGACATGAGTTCCCGCATCACCAAGCAGCTTCGCCTGCACTTGATCGGTGCGCCACCCGCGCGTTTGAAACGTGTCGACCGCAGCGATGCGATCGCCTTCTTGCACGCCGCGCGATTCCGCTGGTGTGTTGGGAAAGACTTTGTCGACGGTGATGTAGCCACCGTTCGGCGGCGTGAGCAGCATACCGACGCCAAAGTATCGGCCGTTGGTGGTGCGCGTGAAATCATCGCGATCTTTAGGTGTGAAGAGCTCCGAATACGGATCGCCCAACTCTTTCACCAAACCACGCGCGGCTTTTTCGTAAAGCACGTTCGCGGCGACAGTGTCGACGTAGCGGAGCGCGACAAATGTCAGCACCTGATCGAGTAGTTGCGCGCCGCCGCGATCCTGGCGTCGTTGCGCCGCAAAACCGCCGACGCCGAGCGGGATGAGGAGAAGGCTGACGACGGCGGCTTTCGTGAGGCGAGTCATTCGGGGCGGGGCAGGAGGGAAGCCCAGATTTACCATCATGATCGGGGACTCGCCTCCACTTAGGGTACCAGACGCGCTGTGCGAGGGACGAACCCCACCTAGGGGCGCTCGGCGTTCTGACCACCATTCCTATTACAGTGATACGCCAATGCCGCGGCCCAGGCGACGCTATTACAGTAATATGCCAATGCCGTGGCCCGAGCGACGCGCTTCGACCCTTGCGCGTTCGAAGGCGAAGGTGCGGGATTACATGGATCTGTCCGCCGTGCCCTTTTCAAAGTCGACTTCTGTCGGAGATTTTTATGCGAGTTCGAAACGCCTTGATGTTGTGCGGTGCGATGGCCGCGGCGGCGATTGTTGTCGCTGCGCGTCCTACGCCTTCGGTGTCAAACACGACCGTTCATGTTGGCGTTGGACCGACGCTGTCATCGATCGGCACGTTGGCGTTCGGGCCGAACGGCGTGCTCTACGCCGCTGACCCGCAGGCCGCGACGATCTACGCGATCGACCTCGGAGCGGCTGCGACTAAAACGGTTGCGGGCTCGAAAGACATCGCCAGCATAAACACGCAGATCGCGTCGATGTTGGGCACCGCGGCCACGGAGATCGAAATCACCGATCTCGCCGTCGATCCGCGCACGCGCAACTCGTATCTCGCCGTCATGCGTGGACAGGGAGCCGGCGCGAAGCCAGCGTTGCTCCGTGTTGATGGCAACGGCAAG
>JANXUN010000526.1 GCA_025356185.1 Gemmatimonadaceae bacterium | reverse complement strand
TTGATACCGCGACAGCACTGTTGCGCGCGATGCTTGCCAACGCACCGCTTGCGCTCGCCGGATGCATTGCCGCCGTCGATCGTGGATTGCCATTATCGCTCGACGAAGGGTGCACGATCGAATCCGACCAGTTCGGCTTGCTGTCGAGCACCGCCGACATGCGCGAAGGAATGCGCGCGTTTCTCGAAAAACGCCCGCCGACATTCACCGGGTGCTAACTCGGATTATTGCACGAGATTTTCGCAACTTCGAGCAGCTCGATATTGTGGTTCCCTCGCGCGGTTTGGTGGTAGTCGGTGACAACGGACATGGCAAGACAAACTTGCTGGAAGCCGTTGGTTTTTTGTCGTGTCTGCGATCGATTCGCGGCGCGCGTGACGCCGACATGATTCGATTCGGCGCGCAGGCACTGCATGTGCGCGCGCAGCTTGCCGCACCCGCAACGACATCGTCGGTGAGTGTGGGATACGAGCGGAGTACAAAGCGTAAAAAGGCCACGCTGGACGGTGTTGAGCTGCCACGATTGACGTCGGCACTCGGCGCACTGCCGAGTGTGTGCTTCTCACCCGCTGACGTATTGTTGGTGACTGGGAGTCCGAGCGAACGTCGTCGGTATCTCGATGTGGCGCTCGCGTTGTCTTCGCGCGCGTACTTGCATGCATTGCAGCAGTATCGCGCCGCACTCGCGCGTCGCAATGCATTGTTGCGCCAGGCGCAGCGCGATGGTGCACGCACCACGATGTCGACGGGGCACGCGCTGACCGATCAAGTCAGCGTGTGGGAGCCTGCGCTTGCCGAACATGGCGCGGTAGTGACGGCGATGCGCCTTACGTATGTGCGTGGGCATGCGGAACGCTTTTCACAGTTAGCCGCAGCCATCGGTGAACGATTGCCGGTGACGATGCGTTACGCGAGTGCAAGTGCGTCTGGTTCAATCGCGAACGCCGATGTGGCGACGTTACACGACACGTTGGCCGCGGCGTTTGTCCAGCAACGCGCTCAGGAAATGCGACGCGGAATGACCTTGGTTGGTCCGCATCGCGATGAGTTGCAACTGCTGTTAGGTGGACGTGAGTTGCGCACCTTTGGGTCGGCGGGTCAACAGCGGAGTGCGGCGATCGCGCTGCGCTTGTTAGAGCTGGCGACGTTGCGCGAGTCGATGGGAGCGACGCCGTTGTTGTTGCTGGACGATCCGTTTGCCGAACTGGATTTAGGGCGCGCGGCGCGCGTGTTGTCGTTGTTGGAGGATACGGGTGTCGACCAGGTGCTGCTTGCGGTGCCGCGTGAGGAGGACATTCCGGCGGCGTTCACCGGTCTCATTCGCGTGCGAATGAGAGACGGGAGAGTGGAGACGGGAGACGGGGAACGAACCCATGAGTGAGCCGATCAAACGCGCGCCCGCGGCGCTGAGCGACGTCTTAGCATCGGTGTTGAGCAAGGCGGGGCTCTCCGAGCGCGTGGCGCAGGCGGGTGTGATCCCCGAGTGGCCGCGCTTGGTTGGCGGTCAGATCGCGAGCGTGACCGAGCCGGTGGCGTTGCAGCAGGATGGCACACTGGTGGTGATGGTGACGACGCACGCGTGGATGCAGGAACTGTCGTTGTTGGAGCCCGAGCTTTTGCGTTCCCTCAACGCCGACACGACGCGTCCACCGGTGGCGAAATTGCGATGGGTTATCAGCAACCGCTAAGTTATTGTCGGTAAAGCATTTACAAAGCTGACCGCAAGTTGCTTGCGCCGCTGAAATCGGCTATATTTCGTGCTTGTGATTGCGACGCAGTTTGCTTGGGCATTTTGCCAGAAACGTCGGTCGCGTTTTGTAGTTTTTCTTCGCACGCTCTACCCCGCCCATGGCCAATCAGGACGCCAATCAGAAGCAGTCGGACAACGGCTACAACGCTGACAGTATTACTGCGCTTAAGGGGCTCGAAGCTGTTCGCATGCGCCCCGGCATGTATATCGGTTCGACGTCTTCGCGCGGCCTGCACCACTTGGTGTATGAAGTCGTCGACAACTCGGTTGATGAGGCGTTGGCGGGGCACGCGACCAAGATCGACGTCACGATTCATTTGGACGATTCAATTTCTGTTGAAGACAACGGTCGCGGCATTCCCGTTGACATCAACAAGTCCGAAGGCATGCCCGGCGTTGAGATGGCGATGACGATGCTGCACGCTGGCGGCAAATTCGACAAGAACTCGTACAAGGTGTCGGGCGGCCTGCACGGCGTCGGTGTCTCAGTCGTAAACGCGCTGTCCACCGAACTCAAAGTCTGGGTCAAGATTGACGGCCAGCAGCATTACATGGATTTCCGTCGCGGCATTACCCACACCAAGCTCAAGGCTCTCGGAACCGTCGGCGCGAAAGAGACGGGCACCAAAGTGTGGTTTAAGCCGGACTCGGAGATTTTCACGGAGACAACGCGCTTCGATTGGATGACGCTTGCAAGTCGTCTGCGCGAGCTCGCGTTTTTGAACAAGGGCATCGCGATCTCGCTCAAAGATGAGCGCGAAGGCGAGCAGCGTGAAGAACTGTTCCTTGCGCGCGGCGGCCTGAAAGAGTTCGTGACGTATTTGCTCGGCAACAAAAAGCCCGTGCACGCCGAAGTGATTTACATCGACACGTCACGCGACGACATTGGGATTGAAGTGGCGCTGCAATACAACGAGAGTTACGCCGACAACGTGTTTTCGTTTGTGAACAACATCAACACGCACGAAGGCGGTACGCACCTCACCGGCTTTAAGAGCGCGTTGACGTCGGTCGTGAATAAGTACATCGAAAAGTCGAGCAATTTGTCCAAGAAGGACAAGGAAGTACGACTTACCGGCGACGACGTGCGTGAAGGGCTCACAGCGGTGATCTCGGTGAAGGTGCTCGAGCCGCAGTTTGAAGGGCAGACCAAGACCAAGCTGGGCAATTCCGAAGTCGAAGGTGCGGTGCGCAG
>JANXUN010000402.1 GCA_025356185.1 Gemmatimonadaceae bacterium | reverse complement strand
AGCGCGTTTCTTACTCCCGACCTTTCTTTCGTGCCTGCTCCTAGTCGATCCCTCGTTCCGTCCGATTTAAGTGGCGCTACCACGAGTGATATTCTCGAACTCGCCGAGGCGCGGCAGGTGCGATTTTTGCGCCTGCAATTTACCGACATTCTCGGCGTTATCAAAAACGTCGAGATTCCGTCATCGCAATTCAGAAAAGCACTGAATGGCGACATCATGTTTGACGGATCGAGCATCGAAGGGTTCGTGCGTGTCGAAGAATCGGACATGTTGCTCGTTCCCGAGCTCAGCACGTTTCAGATTTTTCCATGGGGCGACCCATCAGCGCGCGTTGCGCGTGTGATCTGCGACGTCTCGATGCCCGATGGACAACCGTTCGCCGGTGATCCGCGCGGCGTGCTCAAGCGGCAAGTCGCGCGCGCGGCAGATCTTGGCTACATCATGAATGCCGGGATGGAAGCGGAGTTCTTTTTGTTCAAGCCCGCGGCCGACGGCCGGCCCGCCACGGACACGCACGACGTCGGCAGTTATTTCGATCTCGCCCCGATGGATCTCGGCGAGGATGCGCGTCGTGCAATTGTCGACACGCTTGAGCAGATGGGCTTTGAAGTCGAAGCAGCGCATCATGAAGTCGCACACGGGCAACACGAGATCGACTTTCGCTACGCTGACGCGCTCAAAACTGCCGACAACATCGCCACGTTTCGGTTTGTGGTGAAACAAGTCGCACGGCAGTTCGGATTGATCGCGTCGTTCATGCCGAAGCCGGTGTTCGGGCAGAACGGCAGCGGCATGCACACGCATCAATCGCTGTTCAAGAACGGACAAAACAGTTTTTGGGATCCGCAACGCGAGTGGGAGTTGTCGAAGACGGCGCTGCATTACATCGGTGGCATGCTCAAACACGCGCGCGCGATGTGTGCGGTGACGAATCCCCTCGTGAACTCGTACAAGCGGCTCGTGCCAGGCTTTGAAGCGCCAACAAACGTCGCGTGGAGCATGCGCAATCGTTCCCCAATGATTCGGGTACCCGAGCGTCGGGGCGCGGGTACGCGACTTGAGCTGCGCACCCCCGATCCCAGCGCCAATCCGTATCTCACGCTGACGGTCATGCTCGCCGCTGGGTTGGACGGACTGGCGACCGAGGCGGACTGGCGCGAACCAATCAACACCAATATTTGGGAGATGTCGTATCGCGAACGTCGTCGACTGCGCGTCGATGACCTGCCAGCGGATCTCAACGAGGCGTGCAACGAGTTGGAGCGTGACGATGTGCTGATCGCGGCGCTCGGCGAGCATATCGCGCAGCATTTTCTGGCGGCAAAGCGTGCGGAATGGCGCGTGTATAATCAGCAGGTGACGGCGTGGGAGTTGGAACGGTATTTGGCGCGGTACTAAGAGGCGCGGGTTGACAGCAACCTTGGTCGTCAGCAACGACAGTCGCCAGCAACTGCTAGGTCGCGGGTTATCGGTTTGGGTTTTGAGTTGTCAACAATTCGGACGCGAGATTCTCTCGTAAAAGGGAACAGATCATGGATAGACGGAATTTTTTGCGCACGTCGGCCGGCGCTGCCGCGGGACTCACGGTGATGTCGGCACTCGATGCGTCGTCTGCGAAGGCCACACCACCACGGTTGTTGATCGACGACGTCCTTTCGCAGAAGTATCCGTTCACGCTACCTGCGCTCGGCTATGCCGACAACGCGGTTGAACCAGCGGTCGATGCGCAAACGATGTCGATTCACCACGACAAGCATCATGCCGCGTACGTGACAAATCTCAACAAAGCGCTTGAGACACAGACTGCGCTGCAAGGCAAAACGCTGCGCGAATTGCTTACCGGTTTAGCGACGTTGCCCGATGGCGCGCGCAATGCGGTGCGCAACAACGGCGGTGGACACGCGAACCACGCGATGTTTTGGACCGTGCTTGCGCCGAACGGCGCGAAAGCACCGAGCGGTACACTGGCCGCCGCGATCATGCGCGACTTTGGGTCGGTCGCCGCGTGTACGGCTGCGCTCAAAGCTGCAGGGCTCGCGCAATTTGGTTCGGGGTGGACGTGGTTAGTGCGTGATGGCGGTGGCAAACTGACCGTGCGCGGGAGCGCGAATCAAGACACGCCGATCACCGACGGTGGCAAGCCGATCGTCGGCGTCGACGTCTGGGAGCACGCGTACTATCTCAAGTATCAGAATCGACGCACGGATTATCTCGATGCAGTGCTGGGCGCGCTCAACTGGGACACCGCCGCGTCGGCCTACGGCGCATGAGTAGCCTGCGTTGTATCGTGCAGCGCGTGCGGGTTGACGCATTGCTTGGTGTCGCACTCACGATGTCCGCGTTTGCGCACGCCGCATCGCAAGCGGGGCCAACGAGTGTGATTTT
>JANXUN010000397.1 GCA_025356185.1 Gemmatimonadaceae bacterium | reverse complement strand
TCTGTTCGAGTCGTCGCGCGTGGACTTCGGTTGCGGTGCGTGCGAGACTTCGCAGATCGCCGCCGCCTTTGGTTGCATCGCTTTTCACTGCGAGCACGGCGATCGGCCGTTCGCCGGGATCACTCGTGAGCAGAATCGGCCGATCTGCGCGTTCGGGAAGTCGTCCGCGTGCCGCGTCTAGGTGTTCGCGTACTGTGAGCACGGTGGTGCGCATGTCGGTGCCCCATGCGAATCGCGCGGTGGTGGTGACTTCACCGTTGCGACTGACGGAGCGCAGCTCGACTAGGCCCGGCGTCGCGGCAATCGATTCTTCGATCGGCTCGGCGACAAAACGCGAGACTTCTGGTGCGGCGGCGCCCGCGTACACCGTGCGAATGGTGAGCACGGGCAGTGATACATCGGGGAGCAGCGAGACAGGTAGTCGTGTAAGCGACACCGATCCCATAAGCACGACGGCCATGACGGCCGCGACCGTTGCGACCGGTCGACGTACGGAAAACGCCGCGATGGACACGTGCGCTATCGCGTTACGGGCGCTTTACGCGCTCGAGCACGCGAACTGGCGCGTCGTGCGTGAGCGTGAGATGTCCTTCAACGATCACCGGATCGCCGGCCTTGACTGGTATTTCGTGCGTGAGTGAATCCGGGAGCACTTCGGTATCGGTGCCGTTATTGCGGCCGGGCAAAATGTATGTCCACTGCGCGCGTCCGTCTTTCACAACGAATACGAGCGGTCGACCATCGCGTTCGATGACGGCGCGTGTTGGTACGAGTCTGCGATTGGTAAGTCGCGTTGCTTCGAGTTGCACGTCGGCGTACATGCCGGGGCGCAGCGTGCCGTCACCAACGACTCGCACGATGGCACGACCGGAGCGTGTGATTGAATCGACCAGTGGTAGCACGGCATCAATGCGGCCGCGAATAGAGCGGCCTGGTGCACCGGCGGATGTAATGAGTGCTTCGCCGCCAACGCGCACGAGTGGCAGATCGTGTTCGAGCACCTGTGCTTCGATGCGCAAGTTGCGCGTGTCGACCACCGTCATGAGTTGTTGACCACCGCTGACGCGTTCACCGCTGGCGATATCGATGGCGTCGACCATGCCGTCGACGGGGCTGGTGATGGTGGCGTGCGTTTGATCGAAGCGCGCGCGTTCTAAGCGCAGTCGTGCACCGGTGAGTCCCGCTTTCGCCATGAGCGACTTGCGTTGCTCGGGTGTTGGTCCGTGTCCGGTGACGAGTGATTCGGGAACGAAGCTTTCGAAAAATTTTTGTTCGGACTCGTCGGCGGATGCTTGCGCTTCGCGAACTGCCAAGTCGAACGGATACGGTTCGAGCTTGACGAGGACTTGGCCTTTGGTGATGCGATCACCGGGTTTGACGGCGAGTTGCGCGATCGTGCCGTTCACTTCGGCGCGCAGTTTTACGGCGGCGTCGGAGCGGAGTTGTCCGGTGGTGTTGACGTGTAAAACAAGATCGCCGTCGCGCGCGGGGTCGGCGGTGACGGGGAGAGCGAGCTGGGTTTTGGAGGAGGTGTCGGCGGAGGCGGCGGCTACGGCGGCCGTCGCAGCGGCACTGGTGGAATCAGCGGACGACGTCCCGGATTGGCGGCAACCTGCCAGGAGAATCTCGGAGACAAGCAGCCATGGAACGCAACGACTGCGAAATGTGCGCGACGATGTCATGCGCAAAATGCCTTTGGATCGGGAAACCGCGAACTTCGGCAAAATGACCGACTAGCAATCTGCCGTCGAAGTGATCGCCGAACTAGTGCATTCGATCGCATACATCATCCTTAACGCTCAACGATCTAGGTCGTGTCTACGTATGGTGGCCCCTAGTATTCTCGCCAAGGTCGGACAAAGATGTGCACAAGTAGGTGATTGGAGCTGACAACGGCGGGTCGAATGGATCACTCAGAAAAGAACCTGAAAACAGGTGTGTTGCTCGGAGGTCTTTCGGCGACACTTCGGCGTACGAATCAGCTAATTACCAGACTTGGAGCAAGAGGAAACCACCGTCGCCCTCAACGGTTCGCGAATGACGTTGAAACACGGACGAGCACTTCATCCTCCTCATCATTACTCAGTGCAATGAGCAGATGGCGAGTGCTTGCCCCCAACAAACGTGCCCCCATCGGAAGGCGCAAACTTCTGAGTCGAACGCCACTAGCATCAAATACATCTATGAACAGCTCATCAGTAGGATGTATTCGGGTACGCGAGACGTATAGCCTTCCATCGTAACCGGCACAGAGAGCGGAGCTGGTAAATGCAGGAACTGTTTGCGGCCATCTTGGAAAATCCTTTGGACCGAAAACCGAGGTACCGTCGTCATTACGTAAGTAGCCCGCCGCGGCCCGCGCCCGAACTTCCGACGATACTTCGCGTCCTTTTGCTTCTACTATTGGACCTTCGCTTCGAGTACCGTCAACTCGAATGTAGCTGACCCGATAAGGATTGCTGCGTGCGACTGCGACGCTGCCGTCGACGAACATCACTGCTTGGTCATACGATATCAACGGATTTCGGATCTTGCGCATTCCAAACGTACCGTTCAACCGCGCGTGCACCATGACAGACCCTGAGGGATGGCCTGATAATCCGGTCAGCGTGTCATGTGCGCCTGACGCCCGCACCACGATGGCGAAGAGAGTATCAGCATCACCAACCCATCCAACCGGCGAAGTTCGGCCACCTGTTTTCGTCGTCGCAGCGCCGTTCAAGATCAGCGCGTCACCTCGGCGTCCGATACCGCGTGTGGCGTTTCTCGCGATGGGCTGCACGGCTCGCCACGGAGCTGGTAACCCGACAAACGAAGTGCCATCAAGCAGATACCACCGTCCGTCATCAGCATCAACGAAAACAGTGGAATCGCCTCCCATGGCAAATGCGTCTCCAGGATTGCGATACTCGCCCGGTCCGTCTCCTCGACGACCCAAAGAGCGTCGCGTGGTGCCGTCGGCAGAAACGACGAGAATTGCTCGTTCGCGTTCATCGCTCACCAAGACTCGACCGTCGGATAACTCGCGGGCTCCCCGCAGGTGACCAAATGTAAACTGGCTTCGAGTCGACGCTAAGCTGCGCAGATCTTCGACTGGGGCTGTTGCAGTGCGAGCCTGAGCGCTCACTGCCCTGGTCGCCTCGGCGCTTGCGAGAACCGACGCGAGCACTCGCAGTGCAAGCTCACGGCGCGCGGTCAACAGATCTCCGATCTCATTTGAGTTTTTCGCCGCGTATCAGCGTCTTGATATCCCGAGCGAGTCTCTCAAATGACGGAGCGTGATTGTATCGATAATCGCTGACGAAGACACTCGGAGTTGCCTGCACATCAAGAGAATCTGCCGTTGACGAGGCGAGGTCGACGGCAGATCGCGTAGCAATACTCGATAAACAAACCTTGAAGCTTACCGTATCTTTCATGGCCGTCTCCGCGGCGAAACGCGTCCATGGCCAAAATCCGATCGAGTCCTGATTCGCGTAAACAAGTCGTAGCATCTTTTGCGCGGCTCCCTGTCGATCAGCGCACTCCAGCGCGGCAGCGCCTGATTTTGCAAATCTGTGACCGTTGATCGGGAAATTTACGATCCGAATTTCTATGGCGGTACCGAATTCCTGAGCGATGGAGTCAATCGTTGCTTGATACCGCGCGCAAAACGGACACTCGACATCGACAAATTCTATAACTTGCAACCGAGCTTTACCTGAAGCGACCGGAAGGGCAACCGCTGCGGCTTTGGTCCATCTAGGCTCGCTCGAAACCACTACCTCTTTACTCCTGCTTCTTGTCGCGATCGCCGATCGATCGACGGAAAAATACTTCGCCGCCACAGCAACCGCCGCCACCGCCATCAGGATAGTCGCCGCGTTTTCGAAATGTTTCGTCACGTCATGTTCTCCATGTTCCGGTTCCGCAGATGCGTAGAGAAGTGAGGTAGCGAGAGGGACGCGAAATGCGCCCTCTCGCTATTCGATATCACGATTCTTCGTTGCAGCCGATGCGAACTCCATCTTGGCAGTTTCCAAAATGAGCCGCGCATCCTGGAAGCGCTCCGCTACATCCTGCGTTGAGGCAGTCGTTAACATAGGCGTCGTTGGGCAGGCACTCTGACGGCCCAACGTCACACCACGTACAAACTGCGAACTCTGCAGATTCCGCCTCTGAAACTGGCGCAAAACTTACAAATGCGATCGTCGCTACGGACAGCAGTTGGATAATCTTTCGATTCAACACAGCGTACCTCACAGTGGAGTGGGATTTCATCGCGGCGCTCGCGAGCCGATAACCGCCCGAGTGGCAGTTCGGCAATAGGTACTGGTGGCGACGCCGCGCTGCTATAACAAAAATTGCGAACAACAACTCTTGCTACATTGACCACTCCACGTGCAGCCGAAACAGTTCGAGCGCGTGTCGCTTGACGTCGATAGCACGTCCTTTCAACACAGCTTTCCAATTCTTTCCAACGAGCTCGCGAACAAATCGAGAGTAAATGCCAGGCGAAATTCCGTTACTGAGCGCCCACGCTGACAGCGTCTCTTCGCCACCGAATCGCTCGACCATCGTCACGAGGTAGTACCAATTCCGAAAGATGCGTAGCGGCGGCAAGCCGCGCTGCGCCAACCAGTCTCGCAGTTCACGGCGGTTGCGAAGCCCGAGCGCGTTTGCCACCGACGTCTCGTTGACGCCGAGACTCAAGTCGCTCAACAACGGCAGCAGTTCGGGGCCGCGCCCACAGAACTCGCACCACTCCCGATCGGCGTCGGCGTCGGCGTCGGCGTCGGCGTCGGAAGTTTTCTCTGGTGCATCTGCTGAACTCATTAGAATTGCTCCGTAATTGACGGATCTATCACACGGGGTGCTAGCTGCTCGACGCTCGCAAAGCGCGAACGCGAACGCAAAGCGCGAACGCGAACGCGAACGCGAACAAAAAATCTGTGCGCCCTTGGCTTGAATCCGCAACGGGAAATCTTGCAGTTTGCAAAACTCGTTTCCCACGCTGTGCGGTTGTCTTCCCACCTTGTGCGGTGCGTAGCAAAAAACTCCTCAAACGCGAGTCTTTTGCCGTACGCCTGACCGTCTGCTTTACGGTAGCAGGCTGCAACGCGCGTCAACAAATCGCGCGAGCCGACCGTGCGACGATTCAGGGTTTCTTGCCCGACGAGACGGCGAACACCCACACGTGCTCGACATCGTCGTCATCGCGACCCACCCCCGCCACATATCCGCGCCCAGCGTAATACGGGTGAAAGCGACGCGGCATTTGCAGCACGTCAACAACGTTTCCGCGCGCATCCATCACTACCCATTCTTCACCTTTTGCGATCGGTCGCGGATAGCGCTCGATCCATATCAGGCCATCTTCGGCAACGAAGAACGTCTTGAATGCGGGAATCGTCGCCGGATATGGCATGGCGTCCAGCATTTTTTCAGTGAGGAGTCTGCCGGCTCCCTTCTCGCCTTCGAGCGCTTTGGTGCGGAATGCGTCTTTGTCCAATTGCGTTAGCAGCGGCGGCTTTTCTGCTGATCGCACAACTTCATTAAGCTTTCCGCCCGGCAAATAATATCGAAGCTCAAAGGTGGTGCCGTCGCCTACTAATATTCGCGAGTCTACGGTGGCAACAGTCAACGTTCGACCATATGCGAGCGACCAGTAGGCTGTTCCGCCCATTTCAGGCGGTGTTGCTTGCGCGAAATGCTCACTCTGCGGAAAGACGCCGACTTCGCTGACGGGCTCTCCGGTTACGCTACCGTATACATAGATGTGCTGCGTGAAATAGTACGGCTGCGGTCGCGGTGAAACGTTGTCGACGTCTGAGGATCCGACGACGATTTTTCCGTCGTGAAAGACGCTGACCACGTCGGGAACGCGCCGCTTGAACGGCGGTCGAATGACGACCGTCCGTTGAACCACTCCAGTCGGTGAGAAAACCGTGAAACGTCGCAACATGTGGTCGGCGACCAGAATGGAGTCGCCGGCCAAGACCTCCATCTTGTCGAGCGACTGAAACTCTCCCGGGCCGCTTCCTTTGCCGCCAAAACTTCTCAGAAACTTGCCGCGAGAGTCGAACTGCCGAACCTGAAGCGTGCTGGTGTTCGCCACCAGAATGGACCCATCGCTTTGACGAACGACGGACTTTATGCGATGAAACTCTGACTCGGCGTTTCCATTTGCACCAAGATCAACCGTCGGCGTTAGACCAAGCCGGATTTTGCCTGACGAAACGAGTGGCGAAATGTCGCGAATCCTGACCCCTGCGCTGTCTCGCACTCCAACCTGTGCGTGCAACGTTGAACACACCGACAACACAGAGAGCGCGCTTCCAATTCGATGCATTGTCTACGGTACTTCCTCCTACTGGTCGAAGCAACCCGTCGTCTTCTTGGTCGCTTCGAAGCTCGAAAACGCCGGTAGCCCTTCACCGGAACACGCAGGAAAGTGCGGTTATTCCTCCAAAATCCCGCGTTTTGCAAAACTCATTTCCCACCTTGTGGGGTGATTTCCCACCTTGTGAGGTACGGTTTTGAAGCAGTGCCGAATATTGAGTGTATGCTCATCTCCCCGACGCTCGTGGTCTCCAACCGTGCGGTTGATGCCGCGCAGCTGGTAGGACCGTCAGCGCACGCCGACGCAGTCTCACGCGAACTGGTGTCCGTTCGCGCAGAGGTACGCGCGGCGGTCGAGGCATTTGAGCGAGCCACCGATGACACCGAGCGACTGCGCGCGATTCAGCGCAGCAACCGGCTGTTGGAGTGGACACGCACGTTGATCGCCACCCTTGGCGACGTGATCGAACGGGAGCCGATTTTTTGATGGCCTCCGCCGCTCGCGATCGCACCCACAATGCATGTATTAATGAATGGCAGTAATGCCATCTCACCCAACATCCCATGCGTAAACCTCTCTCTCCCCTGCAGGCGTTCGCCGAAGATCTTCGCGGCGCCAGCGATCGTGCGGTCAACCTTGACGATGCGATGGTGCAGTGGCTGTCGGTCGCACAGGCCGCCGACCAGATGTCGGCACTGCCGCCAAGCCACAAAGACGACGCCATTCAACGCGCGAACGCGCTGCTTGCGCCGTTCGCTGGCGAGCGACCATCAATGGTACACGATGTGTTTCCGATGCCGACCGACGACGTCGGGCGTCTGGCGGAACAATTTCGTGTCGCGGCCGAGTCGATGGAGAAAGCGGGGTGTTTCGAGATGGCATTCACTACGGTGTCTGCGATCTGCCGCGTGACGGCCAGCGCAGACTATGTCTCTCAAGCGCTCGCCACATCGCACCTCGGTCGCATCGCGCGACAGATGAATGATGTGGCGACGGCGCGTGACTGTTACGATTCGGTAATTGCGACGAGCGCCCGCGAGCGTGACGCACCTCTCTCAACGTACGGACTCATGGGCGTCGCGTTGTTGAACGACATGCGCGGAAACGTTCCGGCTGCGATTGCCGAGTACCAGCGAGTTCTAGCGGTCGCGGCACCAGGTAGCCGCGCCGAGGCTGCTGCATGTCAAGGACTGATGACGTTCGCGATGAATCGCGGTGACCTTGCCGATGCGCTTATTTTCGGATGGCGAGTTTACGACGCGACGCAGAATGCGTCGCATCAGCGCGCCGCCGTGCTGGCCGATCTCTCGATCGTGGCACTGCGCGCGGGATTTCCGCAGCCTGCTCTCACCGGTCTCGAATACGCGGTGACGCTCTGCGAGATCCCGCGCGTGCGTATGGTCGCGCTCAGTGGCGCAATGCGTGCCGCCGCCACGCTGCAACTGCGCGAGCGTGCGATCGAATTCGCCGCCGCCGCGCTTGCCGACTCTGCCCATGCGAATCTTGCCTACGACCACGGGGCGCTGCTTTTGCACTGCGTTGAAACTCACATGCTTCTAGGGGAAAACGATGTTGCGCTCGACTACTGTCAGCGCACCGTGGAGCACGGCGCGCTTCACAACTTCCCCGAGTATGTCGTTCGTGCCGAGGCGATCGCGGATGCTCGTCGCTACTATCCGGGCCCGCCGGACCCGCACATGATGAGCGGCCGCGCCATCCTGGCCGGCGAGGTGATCACGCAGGAAGACACGCTGTCGGATGCCCACTACGATCAGGCGCTCGCACGCCGCGGGCACTGGCGTCGCATGATCGGCGCGCCGCTGCTCAAGGACGGCGTGACGATCGGTGCGATCGTCGTCGCCTGGCCGGAACCGGGCAAGCTGCCGCAGCGCCAGATCGATCTGCTCCGGACCTTCGCCGATCAGGCCGTCATCGCGATCGAGAACGTGCGGCTGATGAACGAGACCCAGGAGGCGCTCGAGCGGCAGACTGCGACGGCCGAGATCCTGAAGGTCATCGCCGGTTCACCGTCGGACGTGCAACCCGTGTTCGACGCGATCGCGCACAGTGCCTTTCGCCTGATCGGCGGCTTCTCGACCGCGGTGGCCCGCGTCGTCGGCGACGAGTTGCGCCTGGTGGCGCTGTCGAGCACCGACGAGGCCGGGAACGAGGCCCTGCGGCACGCCTTCCCGATGCCGGTCGCGCACTCCAAGGCGGCACGCACCGCCAAGCCGGTGTCCGTCGCCGACACCGAAGCACTGCCCGAATCGGCGGCGGCCTTGCGCGACGTGGCGCGCAGGCGTGGCTTCAGAGGCATCCTGATCGTGCCCATGCTCCAGGACGGCGTGGCTACCGGCACGATCAGCGTCACCCGCAAGGAGCCCGGCGAGTTCAGCGCCCATCAGCTCGAACTGCTGCAGACCTTCGCCGACCAGGCCGTGATCGCGATCCAGAACGTGCGGCTGTTCAACGAGACGCAGGAGGCGCTCGAGCAGCAGACCGCGACGGCGGAGGTGCTGCAGGTCATCGGCAGCTCGGTCGCCGACACCGCGCCGGTGTTCGAGAAGATCCTCGACAGCTGCACGCGCCTGTTCGCCAGCGAGCAGCTCGGCATCTTCCTGCGCGGCGACGACGACCTCGTCCATGCCGCGGCGTGGCGCGGCGCGGCGCTCGGCGCAATCGCGCGCACGTTCCCGCGGCCGCTCGACCAGACCATCACCTCGCGCGTGATCGCCGAGCGCCGCGAGGTCCACCTGCCCGATGCCGCGGCCGCGCCGGATGCGCCGCCGGCGGTGCGCAGC
>JANXUN010000394.1 GCA_025356185.1 Gemmatimonadaceae bacterium | reverse complement strand
CTCCGCAGTCTCACGGCGCTCACGCTGGAACTCCGCTGTCGAGGCCCATGATGCGATCAGCAACGGCGTCGCGCGCGGTCAGCATCATGACCGGCGTGCGCATGCCTCGGCTGCGGAGTTCGCGCAGCACGGCGAATCCGTCGAGCCCGGGCAGCATGACGTCGAGAATGATCGCGTCATAACTGTTCACAGCCGCTTGGACGATGGCGTCTTTGCCATTGCCGACCACATCGACGGCGTAGGCCTGCTCGCGCAGCCCTCGGGCGATGAGATTGGCCAATCGGGGGTCGTCTTCAACCACGAGGAGACGCACAGAAGCGTGGGAAAGGGACCGACTGCACGTCAAGGGACGATGAGCGTCCAAAGAGGTGTCGGCCGTTAATCGTTGGTTAAGGTGGGGGGTCGTAAACTCCCCTTCGTCAGCAGCGCCGCCGTTCGTGGCCGCCGCTTGCAGGACACGCTGTGATGAAGATGCGACTGGGGCAAGCCCAACACGAACTTCGTCGCAGGTGAAACGAACCGCAAACTTACCAGGAGTTTTTCGATGAACAGCATCCGTTTTGCACTTGTTGCCGCTTCGCTCGTGATCGCCGGCGCCGCCAACGCACAGCCTGCGAAGAAGGACACCACGAAGAAGGCAGCCCCGGCCGCCGCAGCCGCAAAGCCGGCCGCCGCACCGGCAATGGCCAAGCCAGCAGCACCGGCAATGGCCAAGCCTGCAGCGACGACCGCAGCAGCCAAGCCGGCCGCCGCGAAGAAGGGTGGAAAGAAGGGTGGCAAGAAGGCCGCTGCAGATACCACGAAAAAGAAAGGCGGCAAGTAAGCCGTAAAAACAGCGCCGTTCCGCCAACCAGGGGCGGGACCCGAAGCGAGCGGACGGTGCGAAAACGTGCCCGGGGAAACCCGGGCACGTTTTGTTTGTATACCAAGAGCTCTTAACTCGTCGTGCGCTCGCGTTCGTGGGGACGACGACGAAACCAACTCGCGACGAGATAAAACTCGTCCAAGTCATGCAATGGAATGTCAGCGCCCGATGGATCGGGGCCCTCAAAAATGCGCGTCGCTAACGTCTGCAGCTGCGCGTGCTCCACATCAGTCGCGGGCGCTACAACTTCCGCGCGAATGGTGCCGCGTCGAATGAGATACACGAACTCTCGTCCATCAGGACCGGTCGCGCGATACTGAAACGTGAGCCGATCCATGTTCGCGTGAAAGTGCAACACGCGCTGCTGCAACCAGTGCACGCGCGCAAGGCGATCGCGAATTACAGCGGCGCGTTCAAACTCCATCGTATCCGATGCGTGTTGCATATCGCGTTTGAGCGCGACCACGGGTGCATCACTTTGACCTTCCAAGAAAGCGCGCACCATCTGCGCTTGCGCGCGATAGTGCGCGCTATCGCCTTCACCGATGCATGGGCCCGCGCACGTGTGCAATGCGTGCCGCAAGCATCCGGGCACCCGCGTGCGTGTCGATGTCGCCGACGTGACCGCGTGGTCGGAATCTTTGGCAAACCACAGCATCGTGGTGCGACGCGAAGTATCCTCGAGCGTGCAGTCCCGCAGCTGCATCGTGTCCGCCAACGCGCGTACCGATTCACGCAGCTCGGCGACTTTGCGAAACGGACCAAACATCGCGATCGCCGACGGATGATCGGAGCGCGGTACAACGCGGAGGCCAGGTACCGCACCACCAGTGAGTGCGACATAGCCGCGCGGCCAATCGTCGGTCACCATCATGCGATTAAAGCGCGGACGGTATTGTTTGATGAGCCGCAGCTCGCGCAGCAGTGCAGCAAACTCGGTGTGCGCAAATTCCCACTCAATGTGGAATGCATGACGAAGAATGCGGGCGGCCTTGTTGCCGCGTCCCTTTGCGCGGAAGTACGAAAGCAGCCGAGTACGCAAGACGCGCGATTGCCCGACGTACAGCACATTGCCGGTTGGCCCAAGCATGCGGTACACGCCGGGCCGATTCTCGCATGTTGCGCGAACCATCTCGCGCATCGATTTGCGATGCGCGGGAGTGGATTGCGGGGGTTTGACGTGGAGGCGCGGTGGCAAGTGTTCTGCGGACGGAGAGCTTGGCGAAGGGAGCAGGTCGGAGGGACGGCGACAGGAGGGAGGGTAGGAGCGAACGGCCTTGATCAGAAATCGCGGTCGTACGACAGTGATTTACGAAACGCGCCGGCTTGCGTGCGAATCGCCTCGCGTTCCGCTTCAGGAATTTTATCGAGGTGCGACAACATCATACGCATGCGCGGATGATTTACAAAGCGGGCGCGATGCCGCTCGAGAAAATCCCAATACAACGTGTTCATCGGACAGGCGTCGTCACCGACGCGCTTGGACACGTCGTAGCGGCATCCTGCACAGTAGTTGCTCATGCGTTTGATATACGCGCCAGACGCGATGTACGGTTTAGACGCGAGCGCTCCACCGTCTCCCCACG
>JANXUN010000372.1 GCA_025356185.1 Gemmatimonadaceae bacterium | reverse complement strand
CATTAGTCACCTCGAAGAGACGCTCGATCCGCGCCTGTTCGCGCGCATTCATCGTTCGACGATTGTGAACCTCAATCGCGTGCGAGAAATGCAGCAGTGGTTCTCGGGTGACTACGTTGTAATTCTTGAGGACGGTACGCGCCTTCGACTGAGTCGCCACTACCGCGATCGCGTGGAGAAGCAGGTGGGCGTGTAACGTCCGCATCTACGATCTGCAACAATTCGGGGCAACAGCGGGCTAGAATTCAGTATGGTTGTCGCCCCAGAATCGTCGGAACTTCAGCAACCGATCGCCTCGCGCAGTTGGCAGTCGCGCGTGGTTGACCTGTTGGTTCGCGCGCGAATGCGACCGCACGCGATGCGACCCATCGATCCAGTGTGGGTGCGCGCACAGATGGGCCGGCCCAAAGCTCCGCGACGATGGATGGTCCAGGCCGCGGGTTGCGTTGTCGAATCGCTGCCCGCGCATGGCCTCTGGCCGGGCGGCGATCGCGTACAGCGCCTGAGCGATAGTCGCGTCGGCGACGAGCGCACGCACGGCGCAGTGGGCGCGTCAACCGATCCCGTGCTGCTGTATCTACACGGCGGCGGGTACATCGCTTGTTCCCCCGAAACTCATCGCCCACTGGTCGCTTCGCTCGTGCGACGAATTGGCGGATCGGGGTACGTGCCGACCTATCGCCTCGCGCCCGAGGATCCGTATCCTGCCGCACTCGACGACGCACGAAACGCCTATCGCTATCTACTCGACACGCTCGGCATCGCATCCTCCCGCATCGTATTGGTAGGTGATTCGGCGGGAGGCGGTTTAGCGCTCGCATTGACGCTGTCGCTGCGCGACGATGGTCTGCCGATGCCATCGTCGGTGGTCGTGTTCAGTCCGTGGACGGACCTCGCGGTAACGGGACTGTCGCTCGACGAAAACTCCGAACGGTGCGCAATGTTCGCGGGCGAAACTATTCGTCGCGCTGCAAAATTCTATTTGGGTGGGGCCGACCCGCGATTGCCGTACATCTCGCCGCTCTACGGCGACTTTCATGGGTTCCCGCCAATGCTCGTTCACGCAAGCACCGATGAGGTGTTGCGCGACGACTCCATTCGCGTGGTGCAGCGCGCACGGGCCGACGGTGCCCACGTTGAATTCCGAATGTGGAGCGGTGTTCCTCACGTCTGGCAGTTCTTTCCAGCAGTGCTGCCAGAGGCCGCGGCGTCGCTGTACGATGTCGAGCGCTTTGTCGCGCGTCATTTACCCTAGGCTTATGCCACGGCGGCCCCACAAACCTGCGCGTTAAGGTCTTGCTGGGTCGTGCCGAGACTTCTCCACGAGGGTGTGCCCAGGGAGTGGGCATTTGTCGTCCACTTACACGACCCGCGTGTCCTCCGAGATCAGCAACCTTTCATCGGCCGACCGCGCCAGTCGCCTGCCATCAGTATCCGGCGGTGCGTCCACTGGCGCAGCCACTCCCTCGCGCGCGCTCATGCGCGTCGACCCCGTCGATCCACATGCTGGCGTTCCGCATGTTGGCGACTCGACGTCAACGACCGCCTTAGGTCGCAGCGGGCTCGATCTCCTTGATCTTCTGGCGACCACCGATCTTGTCGCGCCTCGTACGCCAACGGGATCGCTGGCGATGGAAGTAGGTCTCGAACAGTCGCGCGGGGCGCTGCTTCGCAATTTGCCGGGCGAGGCGCTCACGCTGTTAGATGGCGTGTGGGACGGGGCGCAGCGCACCGAAGAAGGGTGGTATTTGCGGGCTGCTGCGCTGACACTACAGGGTCTTCCCGGCGAAGGGGATCGTGTCGCCGACGCGGGGCTCGCGCAGCGACCCACGTCGCTTGCGCTGCGATTCATGCAATCGGTTGCGCGGTTTGCAGTGGGCGACGTGGCGGGAGCACGCGCATCGTTGCAGCCCGCACTGGCGCAAGCGCCGCGCGATCCGGTGCTCGCCGTGCAGCATGCACTTGTGCACGCGCGTTTCGGCGACACACGCGGTGCCGAAAAATTGCTTGCCATGCTCGAAGCCTCGTCGCCGTCGCATCCCGTCGTGAAGTGGGGACGTGCGGCGCTCCGTGCGCTGATTGCGGACGCCCAACGATCACAGTCCACGCCATCGCGCGGCGCTGTTCTGTCGTACGCAAATGACGCGCCGCTCGTCGACGACATTTTTGGCGCGACGACGCACGGGGGCGACGCGACGGTACTCGAGGCGGTCGTTGGTGACGTTGACGTTGACGTGAGCGACGTGGCTCCATCCGACGTGGCCGCGACGGCGCTTGCGCGGTTTGGCGCGCGTATCGCCACGCGATCGGACGACGAGATCGCGCGCGAGGCACGTGTATTGATGCGCGCGTTCAGCGCCGGTGGTTCTCTGGTAAGTTCAACACGTCCCGAGCAAGCGCACGCCGCACGCGTTGTACTCACCACTTTTCTCGTGTCGGTATCGCGTGAGCGCGCTGACGTGCCATCGCCCGTGCGCGCAATGATCGACCAAGTCATTCCGTTATTGCGCAGTGAGCACGCGGTCGACGCGGACCGATTAGTGCAGCGGCAGAGCGTCTTTGCGCGTGAGCCAATTGGTCGCTTGTTGCTGGCCATCGTCCGTGGAGCGATCCTCGCTCGTGGTGGGGTGTCGACACTCGACAGCGCCGCGCGCGCCACGCCGCTGGGATCTCCCATCTTTGAACGTGATGGCACGCCCGCGAGCGGTGCAGCGGTCATCGGCCGCGAGATCGACAGTGGAACATTGGTGCCAGTGCGGTTAGGGCTGTCGTTGCTGCACGAGACGCGTGCAACGCGATTGGCCGACGCGCGCAATACCGAGACGCCGAGCGCGGCGATGCGTTCACTCGATCGCTCGATGACGCCGATTGCCCAGCGCGCGAACGCGGATGGTAAGGAGCGCGGATGGAACTTTGCGAGCGCAGTCGCGGCGAGTGCGTCGTCGGCGTGGACGCCGGCACTCTCGGCACGCGCCGTGGCCATCGTAGGCGTCGTCGCGGCGGTGGGCGCACTTGCGACGGGACACGGCTTTGCCGCGGTGATGCTTGCCGCGTGCGCGCTCTGGGTGGGGCTCACGCCGCGCGCTGACCGTGGTCCGAACGTGCCGCCGACGCACTAGATTGCGCTCGCGCGACTGCCAGTCGCGCGCGTCGATCTCCGGGCGGCGCGCGCCGACCGGTTGTCGGCATTCACTCCGCGATCCATCGTCACGCATTTACTCGAGTGCTGCACATGACTTCGTCATCTGCGCCGGTTTCGGCGTTTCTCCGTCATCACTATCGACACTTTAATGCAGCGGCACTTATTGACGCGGCCGACGGTTATACGCGCCATCTCGACCATGGCGGCAAGATGATGGTGACGCTGGCCGGTGCGATGAGCACCGCTGAATTGGGACTGTCGCTCGCAGAAATGATTCGCCAGGACAAGGTGCAGGCGATTACCTGCACAGGTGCGAATCTCGAAGAAGACATTTATAACTTGGTCGCGCACGATCACTACGAGCGCGTGCCAAACTATCGTGATTTAACGCCGCACGATGAGCAAGCGCTGCTCGATAAGCATTTCAATCGGGTGACCGATACGTGTATTCCCGAAGCGGAAGCGATTCGCCGCATCGAGCACGCGATTCTCGACGAATGGACGTCGGCCGACGCGGCGGGGCAGCGGTATTTTCCGCACGAGTTCATGTATCGCATTTTGCTCAGCGGTTCGCTCGAGAAGTACTATCAGATCGATCCAAAAAATTCGTGGATGTTGGCGGCAGCGCAAAAAAACCTGCCGATCATCGTGCCGGGTTGGGAAGACTCGACGACCGGCAACATCTTCGCATCGCACGTGATCGACGGCAGTGTGAAGAATGTGCACACCGTGCGGAGCGGCATTGAGTATATGATGTATCTCGCGGACTGGTATACGAAAACGGCGCGCGACGATTCCACCATCGGCTTCTTTCAGATCGGCGGCGGCATTGCCGGCGATTTTCCGATCTGCGTCGTGCCAATGTTGCATCAAGATCTGAAACGCGAAGAGGTGCCGCTGTGGGGCTACTTCTGTCAGATCAGCGACTCGACGACGAGTTACGGTGGGTACTCGGGAGCGGTGCCCAACGAAAAGATCACGTGGGGCAAGTTGGGTATCGACACCCCCAAGTACATCATCGAATCAGACGCGTCTATCGTCGCGCCGTTGGTGTTCGCGCTGGTGCTCGGTCAGTAGCGTCCGAATCGAATTCCGTTTTGCGGACGCGGGGCAAGCACAATCACTGCCACGCGTCCGTCCGACCGCACTTTGCCGGCAAAATATTCGTGCACGCTGTTGATACTCGGCACCAGCGACAGCGCTTGAACGCCGCCGCTCACTTGTAAGTCTTCGACGAGCACGTTGCGCTCGTCGTCGATTTCTGGATCGGTGCGATGCGTGAATCCCCGGTGCGCTGCCGACAATCGCACGCCAATGTCGCGCGTCGCCGCCGCAATCCACACGGACTGTCCGTTCCAGAGCAGCGACGAGCGCCACAGGCGTACATGATGCCGTTTCGCAAACGTGTCCACCACGCGCTGATACACGAGGTCGGGCAGCCTCCCAAACGCGACTTGCGTCGATACCGGTTGATGCT
>JANXUN010000328.1 GCA_025356185.1 Gemmatimonadaceae bacterium | reverse complement strand
TTGCACACCAATTCGATGGATGAGACGTTGTCGCTGCCCACAGAATCCGCAGTGCAAGTCGCGCTGCGTACCCAACAAGTGTTGGCGTTTGAAACGGGCGTACCGAACGTCATCGATCCACTCGGCGGTTCATACTACGTCGAGGCGCTAACCGATCAACTCGAAGCGGAAGCCGAGCGACTGTTTGCGCAGATCGAAGAGCAGGGTGGCGTGGTCAAGGGCCTCGAGGATGGGTGGTTTCAGAAGCGCATCGCTGAAGCCGCGGCGCGTCAACAGTGGGAGATCGAACAACGTCGCAAACTCGTGGTGGGCGTCAACGAGTTTGTCACCGACGAAGAAGAGCTCACAATTCCGACGCTTCGAATTGGCGAAGAGGCAGATCGTGAACAACGACTGCGCATGGCGGAGATGCGCGCGAAGCGAGACAACGCGCTGGTCAAATCACGTCTCAACGCGTTGCGCGATGCGGCACGCGGAACGACGAATGTGGTACCGTTCATTCTCGATTGCGCGCGCGCGTACTGCACGTTGTACGAGATTCGTGCAGCACTCGAAGATGTATTTGGTGCGTACCGCGAACCGGTGTTCTTCTGAGTTCGTCGACATCCACGCGTCCTTGGTGGCAGACACATTTTGACGCGCAGTACCTGCACGAGTACGAGCCGATCTTCGATCTTGTGCAGGATCGTCGGGAGGTCTCTCGCCTATTGGAGTTGATGGCGGCTCCCTCCGGCGCTCGCGTGTTGGACTGCCCGTGCGGACAGGGGCGTCACGCACATCTCCTGGCTGAAGCTGGATTTAACGTCGATGGACTCGACTACTCGACGCCGCTGCTTAAAGTGGCGGCAGCGCGCGGGACATCAAAAACGCTGCGCTACATTCAAGGCGACATGCGCGCACTTCCATCGCGATGGACGCGGCGCTTCGACGCGGTTGTAAATCTGTTCACCTCGTTCGGTTTTTTTGATTCGCCGCAGGATGATCGTCTCGTGCTCGAGCAGTTTGCGCGCGTGCTCAAGCCCGGTGGGGTGTTGATCTGGCATGGCGGCAGTCGCGATGGCGTTATGGCCAAGTTTCTGCACCGTGACTGGTGGAGCACGGCAGATGGCACTGTTTTCGCGCAGGAGCGGCGCTTCGATCCGCTCAGCGGGTTTCTCGAAATTACGAGCACGTGGCGCGGGCCGACCGGTGACGGGGAACGCACGCATCGCATTCGGCTCTACAGTGCGTCCGAGCTCGCGGAACGTATGCGTGACGTTGGCTTGATCGTCGAGCAAGCGTTTGACGGCTGGACAACCCGATCGTTGCATCGACGAGCGGGCGAGATGCTGCTCGTCGCCCGGCGCGAGGTATAGCGCATTGATAGTTTTCCGCTTCACCCTGATTTTACTCCGATGACCCGACCCATTCGCGTGCTCGTAGCAAAGCCCGGCCTCGACGGACATGATCGCGGAGCGAAGGTTGTCGCCGCCGCCCTTCGTGATGCTGGAATGGAAGTCATTTACACGGGTCTGCATCAAACCCCCGAGATGATCGCCACGGCCGCTGTTCAAGAAGACGTTGATGTCGTGGGCCTCTCCATTTTGAGCGGCGCGCACATGACGTTGTTCCCGCGCGTGTATGAGCTGCTCGTGGAATCTGGCCGCGAAGACATTCTGTTGACAGGCGGCGGGATCATTCCCAAGGAAGACATGGAAGCGTTGCAGTCGCGCGGCATCGCTCGCCTCTTTGGTCCGGGCACGAGCACGCAAGACTTGGTGGACTACATCAAGCAGTGGTTCGCCGCTCACCACCCTGACGACGCGTGAGTACAGATCGAGTTCCCCGTTTGCGCCAACTCGCAGACGAGGTACGTGCGCTTGAAGCGACATTGCGTGAAGGCGGCGGTGCCGATCGCATAAAAAAGCAGCACGCGCAAGGCAAGCTCACGGCGCGCGAGCGCGTGGAGCAACTGCGCGACGCGGACACGCCATTTCTCGAAATCGGATTGCTCGTCGCGTACGATCGGTACGACGGGCAGGCACCGGCCGCTGGTGTCATTACTGGCGTCGCGGTGGTGAAGGGTCGCGAAGTTGTCGTTGTCGCAAACGATGCAACGGTGAAGGCGGGCTCGTGGTGGCCCGAGACCATTCAGAAAATCTTGCGCGCGCAAGAAGTCGCGATGCGCTGCCGCATCCCAATCATTTATCTCGTTGACTCGGCCGGTGTGAACTTACCGTATCAGGGCGGAGTCTTTCCTGGCCAGTATGGCGCAGCGCGCATTTTTTACTACAACTCAATCATGCGCCGGTATCTGCGCATTCCGCAGTTTGCGGCCGTGATGGGGCAGTGTGTTGCTGGCGGCGCATACTTGCCCGCGTTGAGTGATGTGATTCTCATGGTGAAGGGCACGTCGTTCATGGGACTCGGCGGCCCCAATCTTGTGAAGGGTGCGACGGGGCAGACGATCGATGGTGAATCGCTTGGCGGTGCCATTACGCACACGGAGCTGTCCGCAGTGGCGCATTACGCTGTCGATGATGACGCGGCATGCCTGACCAAGCTGCGCGATCTGGTCGATCGTTTGCCTGCATCGCGCGCGCTGAGCGTGCCGATGTACCGCCCGCCCGCAGAGCCGCCACAAGCGCTGTACGATGTGCTGCCGGCCGATCACCGCATGTCCTACGACATGCACAACGTGTTGCGTACGATTCTGGACGACGGCGCGCTCGATGAGTTTCAGGCGAATCTCGCGAAGGAAATGATTTGCGGCGATGCGCGCATCGAAGGAATGCCAGTCGGTATCATCGCCAATCAGCGCGGGCTGATCAAAGGTCGTGCGGGCGAAAAGCCGCGTTTTGGTGGAATCATTTACGCAGAGAGCGCCGAGAAGGTCGCGTTCTTTATTGAGCGTTGTGATCGGCAGGGCATTCCGTTGTTGTTTGTGCAAGACGTGTCGGGCTTCATGGTTGGTCCGGAAGCCGAGCACGAAGGAATCATTCGCGCGGGTGCACATTTTGTCGAAGCGATGGCGTGCGCGCGCGTTCCGAAGATCGTGCTGACCGTGAATCACGCGAGTGGTGCGGGGTATTACGCGATGGCCGGGCAGGGCTTCGACCCCGATTTTCTTTTCACATGGCCAACGGGACGCATGGCCGTCATGGAAGGCGAAGCGGCGATTCAGGCCGTGCATGGTCCGAGCATCGACGCTGCGCGGAAGGCCGGAGCGGCTCCTTCTCCTGACGTTTCTGCCGCAGTAAACTCCATGCGCGCGGACTACGAAGAGCAGCTTGATGCGCGTTATGCTGCAGCGCGTGGATTTGCTGACACTGTGATCTATCCCGAAGACACGCGACCGTTGCTCGCGCTCGCGCTACGTGCGGCCAGCCACAACACCGGTCCGCACTTGGGCGCGTTTGTGCTTCCACCGATGCCGACCGCATCGGTATGACCTCGTTGCATTCTTTGGAGTTTTGATGAGCGCAGATATATCACGCATCGTTCGCGTCGCGAGCGGTCAGGGATTTTGGGGCGATTGGCTCGAAGCGCCTCGTCGGCAGGTTGAAGGTGGTCAGGTGGACTACTTGATGCTCGACTACCTCGCCGAAGTGACGATGTCGATTTTGCAAAAGCAGAAAGAGCGCGACCCCAAAATGGGATACGCGCGCGATTTCATCGGCGCGATGGAAAGCGTGTTTACGGCCGTAGCAGAGCGCGGTGTGAAAGTCATCGCGAATGCCGGCGGTGTGAACCCCGAGTCGTGCGCGCAAGCCGTGCTCGAAGCCGCGACCAAGAGCGGTGTGCGTGGCAAAATTCGCGTGGGCGTCGTGACGGGCGATGACATTTTGTCGCGGATCGATGAACTGCTTTCTGCGGGTCATCTGCTCGCCAACATGGACACGGGCGAACCGCTCAGCACCATTCGGGAACGCGTCTTGTCGGCAAACGCGTACATCGGCTCAACGCCGATTGTCCAGGCGTTGCAGCAAGGGGCAAACGTCGTGGTTACGGGGCGAAGTACAGACACCGCGTTGACGATGGCGCCGTTGCGTCACGAATTTGAATGGGCCGCCGATGATTGGGACAAACTCGCGTCAGGAATTATTGCTGGTCACATCCTCGAGTGTGGTGCGCAGTCGTCGGGCGGCAACTGCCTCCACGATTGGCGCACGATCGAGAATCTGGCGGATATCGGCTACCCGATCATCGAGGCGTCGGCCGACGGCTCGTTCGTCGTGACGAAGCAC
>JANXUN010000318.1 GCA_025356185.1 Gemmatimonadaceae bacterium | reverse complement strand
GCCTCGGTGGTGGTGATCGCGACAACGCTACGTGTATTCACGGTGCACTCGAACCATGATGATCTCGGTCCACCATCCGACATCTCGCTCGTGCGCGAATGGACGTTCCCAGAGTTGCAGTGGTGTCTTCAGTTGTTTGGCATCGAGCCGCTTTTCGGCGGCGTGGTCGAGTTCGCTGAGGACGGCAGCGCTGGTTCAACGCAGGCCGTTGGCGTGATCGTTGCCTCGCGACGCACGCCAACCGCACGCGCACTACATCACGAGAGCGAGCGGGCGCTACGAGAGATGTAGCGCGATCGCGTCTACCACGCGCTGCGCTGCACCGCGCGTCCCGTACGCATGACGAACGGTAGCTGCGGGAGCCGCCGCGCGGACAGCCGCAGCAATGCGACGCGGGTCCACATCGACAAGCGCGTTCCATCCACTGGTAACTGTCTCAGTCCACTCCGTCTCTTCGCGCAGTGTAATGCACGGAATTCCAAGCCAATACGCTTCTTTTTGTACACCACCGGAATCGGTGAGTATGCATCGTGCATAACGCATGGCGCGCACCATGTCGAGATAGCTCAGAGGCGGAACCACGCGTACATTGGACGGCAATGACAGGCGTTGCTGCGCAAGCGCGTGAACGGTGCGCGGGTGGAGCGGACACAAAATCATTTCTTGCATCGCGCTAAATGCCTGCACAATCGCGGCAAGCCGCGACGGGTCGTCCGTGTTAGCTGCGCGATGCACCGTCGCCAAAACGTATGCGCCCGAGGTCACGCCCCATAGTTGCAGCGGTCGTCGATCGTCACCGATACGATCAGACGCGTCAAGCAGGGCATCCAGCATCACATCGCCAACTACTTCGACGCCGCGCGTAATCCCTTCCGCCGCAAGCTGCGCGCGCGCTGATTCACTGGGACAACAACACACTCGGCTCAGTCGATCCGTCACAACGCGGTTGATCTCTTCGGGCATCGTGTGCACAAAGCTGCGCAGGCCCGATTCGACATGAATCACGGGTAGATGCAACTTGACGGCGGCCAGGCAACCCGCAAGCGTCGAATTGGTGTCGCCATACACCAGCACGGCATCGGGTCGATATGCAAGGAGATCTGACTCAATTGCTTCGAGCATGCGTCCCGTCTGTGCGCCGTGCGACGCTGATCCTACCTGCAGAGTGACATCAGGCGCGGGAATATCAAGTTCCGAAAAAAATACGTCGGACATTTGCGCGTCGTAGTGCTGCCCCGTGTGTATCAAGCGTTCAGAGAATCGCGCCCGTACTGCTCGAGAGACAGCCGCCGCTTTGATAAACTGCGGACGCGCGCCTAACACCGTCGTGATCCTCATGCGAGGAAGAGCGCGCCAGCCGGCTCCACGGCGGCTACCGACGACAAGAATTCCAGCAGGCGCGGAATCTTCACGTCCCACGACAGGTGCGCTTCTCCCCACGCGCGAATCTGTCGCCGACGCGACTCCGCGCTCCACGCCAACGCGAGTGCGCGCAGCAGACGCGGCGACACCGGCGAGTCATCGGCGGGTACGACGCGAAGCCATGGTGGCGGTACTGAGAAATCCGCATCGCCTCCGGCGAAGATCATGGGAATGCCACGCAGCACGTACTCACGATGTTTAAGAGCCGCGAGTTCACGCAACCCGACCCGATGCGGCGCGAGCGATCCTATTGCGACGTGCGCCTGCGCATACCAGTCATCGAGCGCAGCAACCGGCATCGCGCCGTGGAAGTGCACACGTGCTTCGAGTCCAGCCTCTGAGACAAGTGTACGCAACGCCGGTATCGTCGGCCCATCGCCAACCAAATGCAGATGCACGTCGCTCACGTCAGGCTCGGCCACCATGCCGACAATGAGCCGGTCAACGCCATGCCACGCATAGAATGATGCCACGCACAGCACGTCAATCCGCGACGTCGACAGGCGGGGTGTGGTAAATGGAATCGTTCGCGGATCCGCGCCGTTAGGCATCACGTGACCCGGCAACGCGCTCGACGCACGCATCAACTCAGCTTCGAGGATTTCCAATGTCACGGCCACAAGTCCAGCGGTGATCGGCAGCACACGCGACGCCCACTGCGCTTCAGCCGCCGCAGCCCCCTCGGGCACTTCGTTCGCGAAGATCGTTTGCAATTCAAAGACGACGGGCGGTGCGTGCGCGACGAATGCCGCCACGTGCGCATCATACACAGGATACCGCATGTACACGACGTCTGGTGCGAACGTGTCGACGAGCGCGCGGAAATGCGCAAATGCCTCGTCGCGACTTCGCGCAGAATATCCGCCACCGGGAACGTCGAACAGTGCGTACGGCGCATCCTCTGGTATTGCCGCGACCGATGAGTCCACCACAACGCACGACTCGACTGTCGTGCCACAACGGCGCATGGTCGAGACTTGCTCAGCGAGCTTGCGATGCACGCCGCGCTGATCGGCGCCGGCGATAGCGAGGTGCAGAATTTTCACGCGATCGCGTCGAGACCACGCACCAAACAATCGGCTGCGTACGACCAGCTATAGTGCAGTGCGGTGCGAATCCCAGCATCATTGCGCGGCATGAACCCTGCGGTCTGCTTCGCTGCGTGTATGGCGCGCAAATGCGCGATGAGTTGCTCGTGCTGTGAGTTGCCCCATGCCGCCCACTGTCCGGTCAACGGTACGCCGTTCGAGATCGCCGGTTCAAAGGCGTCGATCTTGATCAACCGCGCGTTGTCGCGCGTGAGATATTCGGTGTGGCCTGTGCAACTTGTCGCAACGACGGACTTGCCCATGGAAAGCATTTCCAGTGCTTCAAGGTTCCACCCTTCTGAGCGCGACGGAAACACACCGCAATCCGCTCCCGCCATCAACGCCGCGACGTCTGACAGCGCCGGCAGCTCGCGATCCATGATCGTGATGCGCGATGCTAGTGGTGAGCTCGTAAATGGCGCCAGCATCAACGCCATTGCTGACACAGAAACGAATGGGTTGTGACACGACAGCACGAGACGCACCGCATCGCGTGGCGTGAATGCCGCCTCGAATGCGCGCAGCAATTCGAGTTGCCCTTTGCGTGATTCGAGTTTCCCAACCTGTAGAAACACCGTCTCAGTGCTGTCCGTCGTGGCGATCACTCCTTCGTGAAAGACCTCGCGATCGACACCGTGCGGCACCACGTGAATCGGCTTATCAGTGATGCCGTTATCGAGACATACTTGCCGCGCCCACTCCGAACAGACGAGCAACGCGTCCTGTTGTTCAAGATGATGCCGTTCACTCGCCGTAAATTCGTCGCGTTCGAAGACGGTGTATGCGATACGTGTACCGCGGCCCACATGCAACGCCAAATCGAACTGTTGCGACATCCGCACGCTCGGTACGTCGGGGCGATACGCGCCTTGCAACTGCAACCCGTGTGAGAGCGTGTCATTGTCGATCAACCCACGATCCAGCGGTCCGATCGGGAAGAACGCGATAGGTATCTGCTTCGCCTGAAGGGCACGCAGTAGATGCGCTGCCGCCATGCCGTAGCCCGTTCGCGAATGCGGCGCGATAAACGAGAACCCGTCGCGCATCGCGCTCCAGCGTGACGAATCGCGCAAAGCGATCGGCGATGACGCAGCAACCGTCGTCGGTGAAGCCGCAGGCTTGTCCACTACGTTGATCGCGCCAAAAATCGAATCGTCCACATCCACGTGCGCTGTGAGCTCATCCGACGTTGGTACGTCGCCCGCTACCGATGTCGGCAGCGCAATCACCGGACCATCGGGCGCACCGCGAAACGGCAGCACGATGGCCTCGCCTTGCTGCTCTCGCATACCGCATGGCGTAAACTGATTGAGCGCCAGCACCGCTCGCGCGTCGGCCCACCGCTCACTGCTTGCGGCGTCGCTCACGCAGATGGCCAACACCCGTTCTGCGCCAAAGAGCGGCATCAACGCCGAACACGCCCACGCGACATTCTCCGCGCGCACGTGCACGAACACGCGTCCCCGCGGCTCAAGGCGCGAATCGACGTGCGTGCTCAACGCATCAAGCTCTGCCGCACCGAGCGACTCAATCCAACCGCCAGCGTCCGCCGCCGCGTCCTGCAATTGCTGGGTTCGATCGGATGAGAGCCCTGCGATGAAGACGGTCGGCATTCCCGACGGCGCCGTCGTCGCACTAAGCGCCACGAATCCGAACCCCGGATCGAGATCGACGACCACATCGCCCGTCTCCAACTGCGCGTCCAGAAAGGCGCGAATCTCAGCGTCTATGCCTCCCGCTGACTCGCGCTCCGCTGCCCACTCCCATGACTCATCGTCGGTGGATGGCACAACGAAGCGTGGTAATCCAGCCGGAGTGAGTTGAATGCTCGCGATTGTGCTGGTATTCATCGGGGAGACGGACATCGAAATGCTCGGAATGGCGTGAAGACCGCGCTTGTACGCGCGACCCTAATTCACGATTTGTGCCAAGTGGTTAACTGGTTGTTACACAAGTGTTTACGAATATTCGTCGAGCCGTAGTCGGATCTGAAACGGCAATAAACGGCCGTTAGAGCGGCATACATTGCCGAGTTACCGTCACCAACCACGCACCGGCTGATTTTTCCTAGCACTGGGCAATACGCGCCAATAAAACGCCTCCTGCGGCGGTCATACAAAATTCTAAAGTATTGAAACATAAGCACTTACAGCATGGCATATCTCCTGCTTCTACCTCGATGGTCGGCCACGCTTCTCAGTGGCGCATCACTTGGCACTATCACACGACGGACCTCTTCATGGCAGACCTTCGCGGCAAAACCGTGTGCGTCATTGGCGGCGCTGGCTTCATCGGATCGCACGTAGTCGATGAGCTGCTGACTCGCGACGTCAAGCAAGTAATCGTCTATGACAATTTCTGCCGCGGGTCGGTGGACAACCTCGGCCCCGCCTTGCGCGATCCCCGCGTTCGGATCTTTGAGGCGGGCGGAGACATCCTACAATCCGAAGTACTGTCTGCCGCGGTCAGTGAGAGCCAGTGCGTCGTTCATCTCGCCGCCCTGTGGCTGCTCCAGTGTCACGAGTTTCCACGCGCGGCCTTCGACGTGAACATCCGCGGGACGTTCAACGTGCTCGAGGCATGCCGAGATCATGGCATCGAGCGCCTCGTGTACTCCTCGTCCGCCTCGGTGTACGGCGACGCGGTCGAACTGCCAATGACCGAATCGCACCCGTTCAACAATCGCACGTTTTACGGCGCGACCAAAATTGCCGGTGAGGCGATGGCTCGCGCGTTCTTGGATCGTTACGGCCTGTCGTTCGCCGGCATGCGATACATGAACGTCTACGGCGCGCGCCAAGACTACAAAGGCACCTACATCGCGGTAATCATGAAGATTCTCGATCGCCTCGATCGGGGGCTGCCGCCAGTTCTACATGGCGACGGATCAGCGGCGTACGATTTCATCTACGTCAGCGATTGCGCGCGGGCGAATGTGTTGGCGCTTGAATCCACGATTTCAGACGAGTTCTACAACGTCGGCAGTGGCACGCGCACTTCGCTCAAAGAACTGACCGAACTCATTCTCGAGATTCGTGGATCACAAGCACGCATTCAGTTTGAGCCCCAAAGTCGCGTGTTCGTAACTAACCGCGTCGGTTGTCCCGAGAAGGCCGCGCGCGATCTGAACTTTCGCACGACCGTTGGCTTACGCGAAGGCTTGGCGCGACTGATCGCGTGGCGCGACGCACACATCGATCGAGTATCCGCTCAAGCCGCCGGGCGACCAGTGCAACGACATGCTGCGTAACTGCTGGAGTAACGCGTAGATGTGTGGCATTACCGGAATCTTTCACGTACACGGCGCGCCCGTTCCGATGGACACGCTGCGCGCGATGACGGACATCGTCAAACATCGCGGTCCCGACGGCGAAGGATTTTGGGCGGAGGGTGGCGTGGGCTTTGGTCATCGACGCCTGGCGATTGTCGATCTCTCGCCAAGCGGGCACCAGCCCATGCGATCGTCATGTGGCCGACTAATGCTCACGTTCAACGGTGAGATTTACAATTGGCGCGAACTGCGTCGGGAACTCGAAAAGAAAGGGGCATCGTTTCGGACGCAAAGCGATTCAGAAGTCATTCTGGAAGCGTATCGCGCATGGGGAGCAAAATGCGTCGAAAAGTTCAATGGCATGTTTGCGTTTGCGCTGTGGGACTCGCGTCAATCACGCATGCTGTTGGCGCGTGACCGCTACGGTATTAAGCCCCTGTACTACCGTTGGGATGGCCAGACGCTGTTGTTCGGTTCGGAAATCAAATCCATTTTGCAACATCCGAGCGTGCGGGTAAACGTGAACCCCGACGCGCTCAATGAGTATTTCACGTTTCAAAATGTGTTGAGCGATCGCACGCTCTTTGCAGACATCAAGCTGCTGCCGCGCGCGTCACTGATTCAACTCAACGCTGGCGAGCCGTCGTCGTTTTCCATCAAACGGTGGTGGGACTATCAATTTCGCGACGAACAAGGCGTACCCGAGGCGGAGTATCTCGAAGAACTCGACCGCCTGTTCAAGCAAGCGGTGAATCGCCAAGTGCAAGCGGACGTCGAAGTCGGCACCTATCTCAGCGGTGGCATTGATTCCGGTGCAGTCACCTGCCTCACCGCACGTTCATTCCAAAACGTCAAGAGCTTCACTGCCGGCTTTGACCTTTCATCGGCCTCGGGCTTGGAGCTCGCGTTCGACGAACGCGCCAAGGCCGAACAACTCTCTGCCGCATACAAGACCGAGCATTACGAAGTCGTACTCAAGGCCGGCGACATGGAGCGTGTGTTGCCCGACCTTGTATGGCATCTTGAAGATGCTCAGCCGAAAGCCCCAAAGGCCGACGAAGTATTTGCTACGATCAGGAAGGACTGGACTCCAGGAAGGAATTTAAACCGGAAAACAATGCCATCAATATGGCAGCGGCCATGGGTGTAGAAATTTTAGGTGAAGAAGAA
>JANXUN010000270.1 GCA_025356185.1 Gemmatimonadaceae bacterium | reverse complement strand
TGCTTTTCCAGGATCAGTGGGCACTACGGCGCGCACTGCAGCATGAGACGAATGTCGTGTTTCACGAGAGCGCTCCGTAGCGCTGAATCGCGGTTCGAAAACCTGCGGTTGGTACTGCTTGGTCTCCGCGCTCTCGGAATTCTCGTTTGGGCAGATCCCGGAAACAACAACGGGCAACCAATGGTTGCCCGTTATCAGGAGTCGAAGAACAGCGCGCGAACGGCGAGAGCTACACCTGCTTCGCGATCTCGATTTGACGTCCGACGTGACCGAGAATGAACCCACCGTCGTCTGACGTCGCGAAGTAAATGCGCAATCCCGTGTCCGGATTGCTGCCGCGACGTAACTGATCGGGGCACTCGTACTCGCGCGATCCGTCCATGAACACATACGGAGTTTTGTACGCGGAGTCGGTTGAGCCGGGCGTGTAATCGACACCGAGATCGGTGAAGACTTCGTCGAGAGGCCGACCTAGTGCGCGATCTTGACGACGGCGTCCTACCTCGCCGAGCGCTTTGAGATACTTCCACGCGGTATCCGGATCAGGGAACTCGGATTCACGCGATGATGCATACGCCGTCGGCAAAATGCGGAGCGCATCGCCGTACATTGCCTGCGCGCGTTCGACGGCTTCGAGCACGGATTCCGGCGCGTCACTTGCCGGTTTCGCGATCGGTTGACGCTCACGCATCGCTGCCAGCGTGGTGCGCAAATGACGCGCCATCGAGCGCTCACTCTCTAACTGCTGACGCGCTTCGCTAATGCGTTCGCGCAATCGCATCAATTCACCTTCTGACTGCTTGAGTGCGTCTTCGAAATCCCGCACCAGTGCAACGAGCTGTCCGCGATCCATCTCTGAGCCAGATTCTGCGGCCTTGAGCGCGTCGGAGGCATCGGGACGCTTGCCGTATGCGGCTGCGCGTTCGTCGCGCATCCGCTCCACAAGCGCGGAGTCCGACATCGGACGCTGCACCGACACTTCGGCCAAACGCTGTACGAGACGGCGACGCTCACCCGGCAAAGCGAGTGCGCGCGCCAGCACGAGTGGATGCTGAAACGGGTCGGCTTCGAGGTGGAAGCCTGGCAGGTATGCACGCGCGGAACCCAAGAACACCGAGCGCGCATGACCACCCACCGCATCAGATAGCGCGAACGTATCCGCGTGGCGAAGCATGAAGCACAACCCCAAACCAAACACTTCGCTGGCAAACTGCTCCGGGGGCATCACCCATCCACCATCGGGCAGTTCGGTGAGCAACAGCACGGGCATGGTGCGTGCAGGATCGCATAGCACGAAGCGGACAAACGCATCAAGCGTTCCGGCCTCGAGCTGGGTTGGCACGCGCTGCAGTGGTCCATCGCTTGAAACAAGCGTGAACTGCATGTCGAGCTCAGACAGCAGTCGCGGGGGACGTACTGGTGGCGGCGACGTGTTACCCATGCCGCCTTCGGTGCCGACGCGAATGAACATCTGTCGCTGCCATGTTCCGTTGGCCGCAGGCACCGCGATATATGTGACGTGCGTGGTCCACTGCAACCCGCGGTCGAGCGGATCGGGGGCGTGTGCTACGACATCAACGAGAATGGATCCATTGGACTGCCGAAAAGGCGCCCAACGCAGAATGCGTCCACCTTCGAGTGTGTGATTTGACGGTGCATCCCAGCTGAGCGCTTGGCTGGACTCAAGTCCGAGCCACGCAGTGCAGGCATGAAGAAAATCGTCATCAGGTTGCGAAGCAGCGCTACGAGGAACGAGGTCGAAATGAAGAGCAAGTCGTGGTTGCATGGCCGTATCGATTGGCATTAAATCAGCTCTTTCGTCGTCTACGAAAGAGAGCGAAACTGTAGTCCTATGCGAATTTTACTTCAACGAGTCAAACGTGCCGAAGTGCGAATTCACGCCGCACAAGCGGACGAAACGCCGCACGTAGCGGGACGCATCGACACCGGATTTGTGCTGTTCGTAGGGATCACTCACACCGATACGTTGGCGGAGGCGCAGTGGTTGGCGGACAAAATCCTATCGCTGCGGGTCTTCCCGGACGCGGATGGTCGAATGAATCGTGACCTTCGCGAGCATGGTGGAAATCTACTCGTGGTCTCCCAGTTCACACTATACGGAGATGTACGAAAGGGACGCCGACCCAGCTTCGTCGACGCTGCGTCGCCAGCTGCGGCGCTGGCGCTGTACGATCAGTTTGTTGCGTTGCTCCGCGACGCCCATACCACCGTCGAGACCGGAGTATTTGGCGCAATGATGGACGTGGAACTGGTAAACGACGGCCCCGTCACACTATGGATAGAGCGGGAAGCACCGCTCGCGCACGAGGCGCTACCGGACGCGAATTAGACACCGAAAAACTTGCGACCATTTGTACCAACTGTGGGATAAATGGACAGTATCCGAAGGAGCTAGAAACACGTTAGGACAGCGCAGCGTTGAGCGCCTTGGACAGATCGGCGATGATGTCGCTCACATGTTCTAGACCGACACTTACCCGAATCAAACCGTCGGAAATTCCAACGGCTGCGCGCTCGGCCGCCGTCAACTTGCTGTGCGTCGTTGATGCGGGATGTGTCACAATAGTGCGGGTATCGCCAAGATTCGGTGAGTGAGAACACAAAGTGACCGCATTGAGCACACGCTGACCAGCGGCGAGTCCGCCCTTCACCACGAACACCACGACACCACCGCCTTGCGACATCTGGGCACGCGCCAGCGCGTATTGTGGATGCGACGGGAGAAAGGGATAAAGGACCGACTCGAGTGAAGCGTGCCCCTCAAAGTGCTGCGCGACGGCCAGCGCGTTTTGACAGTGGCGATCCATGCGCACCGCGAGCGTTTCGAGCGACTTTGAAAGGACCCACGCATTGAACGCGCTCATCGCAGGCCCGGTGTGCCGCGCAAAAAATCGGCAGTCCGCGACAAATGCTTTCGACCCCACGATCGCGCCGCCAAGCACGCGACCTTGGCCGTCGATAAACTTCGTTGCGGAGTGCACGACGGCAGTCGCACCGAAGTCGAGTGGACGCTGCAAATACGGCGTCGCAAAACAATTGTCGACCACCAGATCGATCGCGCGCTCGCGTGCAAACGCACCGAGCCACGCGAGATCTATGAGCTCGAGTCCGGGATTCGATGGCGTTTCGACAAACAACATCTTGGTGTTCGGTCGGACTGCTGCCTGCCATGCATCGGTGTCCGGACCGTCGACATAGTCAAACGTCACGCCCCACTTGGGAAGGATGCGTGTCAAGATTTGATGCGTCGAGCCGAACAGCGCACGTGATGCAACGACGTGGTCACCCGATGCGAGTCGAGCCGCAAGTGCGGTGAACACCGCCGCCATTCCTGTCGCCGTGGCGATACCGTCATCTCCACCTTCGAGTAGGCACAGCTTGTGCACGAACTCGTCGGTGTTGGGATTAGAATAGCGGCTATAGATATTGCCGCTCACCTCTTCGGTGAACAGTGCACGCGCATGCTCCGCGTCGTCAAAGCGAAAGCTCGACGTCAGAAACAGCGGCACGGAGTGTTCGCGCTCGGCCGTGATAGGCGCCTGCGTGCGGATTGCTGCTGTTTCGAAGCGCGGAGCGTCTGACATGGCGCGAGAGAAAAAGGGAGACGAGAGGGCCTGCCAATAGCTGCGATTTGTCGTCGTCCGCGTAATTTAGCAACATGACCATTTCCGCATCATCGGTTTCATCTCCCGTGCGCGTAATTCTCGCATCACAATCGCCGCGTCGTCGCGATTTACTCACGTTGATTGGCGTGCCCCATGAGGTCGCACCCGCTGATATCGACGAAAGCGTGCTGCAGGGGGAACGGCCCATTCCGCACTGTGAACGGCTCGCACGTACCAAGGCGCAGACGTTGGCCGCACAGCATCACGATGCTGTGGTCATCGCTGCGGATACGATCGTGGTGATCGACAATGAAATCCTCGGCAAGCCGCAGTCAACATTGCAGGCCGAACAGATGTTAGCACAGCTGAGCGGTCGCACACACACGGTGCATACTGCAGTTGCTGTCGCGTACCACGGCATGGTCGTGTCAAGCGTGGAAACGGTCGTCGTCACCTTTCGAAAACTCACAGCGGCGCAGATCGCGCGCTACGTGTCTACTGGCGAACCGATGGATAAGGCCGGTGCATACGGCATTCAAGGATTCGGCGCAACGCTCGTGGAGCGCATTGAGGGCGACTACTTCGCGGTCATGGGACTCGCGGTTGGCCGCGTGATCGGGTTGCTACGAGACGTTGGTGTGCACTACGATTTTGGGCCGTTGTACTCGGCTTAGTTGCCGCGCAGGAGCCCACGCGCAGTCAATTCGCTCATACGGTTGGCTTGGTATTGCTCGACCCATAGATCCAGTTTGGCACGCACGTGCTCAATGGTGATGCGCGTCATACGCCCCGGCCGGTAGGTCATGTCGATCGGGTAGTTTTCGCCT
>JANXUN010000268.1 GCA_025356185.1 Gemmatimonadaceae bacterium | reverse complement strand
CGATGCCCACATATCGGCGCGCAAACGGCTGCGCCCAGCCATCGCGCAGCGCTGTCGACGCGAGTGCGTCCGTTGAGGAGACCGACGCATCAGGCCACACGCCGATGCGACGCGTTCTTTCTGTTGGCGCGGTCACGGCGCCAACCATGAATCGCGCGGCAAGCCCGGTGCGTTGCAGAAACGATTCCAGCCGGATCGCCTGCTCTTCGGGCTCAAGCGATGCGACGCCGCGCATGTCGATCACGACACGCCCAAGCACGCGATCGACTTTTTGCGCGATGGTCAGCGAGTCATCGCGGTCGAGCGGTGCGGTTGGTGCGATGCGGACAATCAGAATGCTGTCGGCCGATCGCTCGACCGAAATCGGAATGACTGCGGGCGTTGGCGTGAACTTCGATTCAACGCGTGTGAGAGGATCGCGGAGAATTCCCGTCAGCTTGCGATACGCAATCGCGAGCATCGAGTCGTTTTGTGCCGCACGCACCCGAGTGACGGCGATAATCAGCGCAGAGTCGAGCGGCGCGCCGCGCGTCACGACCCATGGATGATGCAGCGCAATGGTGTGCCATACGTTCGCCAACCTGACAAGCCGCTCGATGCCGACAGAGTCGGAGGACGCTGGATCGGGTTCGATCTCTGGCACATCGGGGGGCAACGCATCGAGAATGAGCGACGCCAATGACGTGCTGGTGCCCGACGCGTTTCGACGTGCGACGCGCGACGGTGTCAGAACCACCTCGGTCGATGTCGGCGGTCGCACCGGAACTGCCGCGCACCCCGCACTCCACACCAGCGCACTGACCGTCGTGAGCAACGCTACTCGACGCCGCACAGTGAGGCGCTTGAGGCGCGCGTTCAGCATATTGTCGGAGAGCATGACGGACATGTTCACAAGATACGCGCAGGCCTTTCCGCCACCACTATCAGATGACCGAACGGTTGTACTATAAGGATGCCTATCTCGTCGATTTCACCGCGCAGGTGACCGCGATCGAGGCTGATGGGACGCACATCGTGCTTGATCGCACGGCGTTCTATCCCACATCCGGTGGTCAGCCGCACGACATTGGCGCGCTCGGCACGTCTCGCATCATTGACGTTATTGACGAAGAGACACGAGTTGTCCACGTCTGTGCCGCACCAACATCGTTGGCGATTGGCGAGCGTGTATCCGGGCTGGTGGACCAGGAACGTCGCTTCGATCACATGCAGCAGCATTCGGGACAACATTTGCTGTCGGCACTGCTTGCGGACGCGTACGGTTGGTCGACCGTGAGCGTGCATTTTGGTGACGACACGAACACGGTCGACGTGACCGCGGCGTCAATCGATCTGTCCCAGCTGCTCGCGATCGAATCGCGCGTCAATCGCCTTGCTGCCGACGATCGAGACATCACGGTGACGTTTGAGGACGCCGCGCACGCGACCGGTTTGCGCAAGCCAAGCAATCGAGACGGCATGCTGCGCATTGTCTCTATTGTTGGCATCGACAAGAGCGCGTGCGGCGGCACGCATGTGCGTCGCACAGGGGAAATTGGTTCGATACTGTTGCGCCGAGTCGAAAAAACGAAAGGACACACCCGAATCGAATTTGTGTGCGGGTTGCGAGCTGTCGCGCGAGCGCGAGCCGATGCTGCACTGCTCACGACCACGTCGCGATTGTTGACGGCGGCTCCCGATGACATTCCCTCACTCGTCGAGCTACAGCAACGGCGTATCGCCGATCTCGAACGTGAACGCAAACAGTTCACTGCTGAGCTAGCGAAACACTCGGCGCAATCCTATTGGAACGCAGCGTTTCCTGATGCCACCGGCGTTCGCCGCGTGATGATCGCTGCGTTCGAAGACCCGGTGCGTGACGCCGAACCACTCGTGCAGGCGCTCACGGCACTCGGACCGTGCATCGCATTGGTGCTCAGCCCGTCGTCCTGCGGTGTGATGCTCGGCGCGTCTGACGGCAGCGGCGTGGACGCGGGACCGACGCTTCGTGCGGCACTACAGGCGCACGGTGGACGCGGAGGCGGTTCGCCGCGTCTCGCGCAAGGCAGTGTGCCAAATGCCGAGGCACTCCTACACATCGCGACTGTATTAGGTTTTGCCCTGTAGCTCCCACCTCGTGGTGTCATAAAATCTCACACCTCAACTCCAGCTACCTCTATGCGCCGTAAACTGCTGCTGTCCGTTGCTACTGCTCTGCTCGTTCCTGCGCTCTCGCATGCGCAATCGTTAGGGATTGGAGTGCTTGGTGGTGGTTCGATGACCACGCTCACGGGAATCAACACCTCAAGCAGCTCGGTTTTTAACGGACTCTCGACCGTGAAGTATCGGATGGGATTTCTCGCGGGCGGCTATATACGCTTGGGATTGGGCTCGATGGTCTCGCTCGAACCAGAAGCGTACTACGCCACGAAGGGCGCAGACCTTGATATCGGTGCCGGCTCCGGCCAAGCCACGGGAAAACTCCAGTTGGCGCTCGCATACGCCGAGGTGCCCGTGTTGTTGCGCATCAACTTGATGCCATCTGGTTCTGTGCGTCCATTCATCGTTGCCGGTCCAAGCTTTTCACTGCGCATGGACTGCAAACTGACGCTCACGAGCGGCAGCACGACCACGTCGTACGCCTGCGACAAACTGCCGGGCTCGACCGCCAATACGTACGCACCAGACGGTTACGAAAAGACCGACATGGGCGGCGTCGTCGGCGTTGGCATTGGTACGTCGCATCTGTCGGTGCAAGGCCGGTATTCCCGTGGCTTTACGACCGTCAACAAAGACAAGACCAACGGCGAAGCGAAAAACGCCGCGTACTCTCTCCTCCTTAGCATCGGCATGTAAACGTGAGTCACATCGACAAACGGCCCGCGGTAGAGGAGTACGCGCCGTGGGCCGCGAAGTACGTCGACGCAACCGCCAACGCGTTAGCACGTGCGCCGCGGCCGTCTGTGCACGATGTCATGAACGGACAGTTGACGGTGCTGCATGGCATGGTCGACGCCATGAGTCACGAAGATGCGCGTCGGCCATACGCGCCGGGCAAGTGGACGTTGCTGGAATCACTCTTGCACGTCGCCGACACCGAGCGCGTGTTCGCCTATCGCGTGCTGCGAATCGCGCGAGCCGATCAGACGCCGCTTGCCGGGTTTGATCAAGACACGTGGGTGCCGTACAGTGGTGCCAATGACCGCACGCTCGGGGACATCCTGACCGAACTCAAGGCCGTTCGTGGTGCGACGCTGGCGCTCCTGCGGACGCTCGATGACGCGGCGGTTGCCCGCACCGGCACCACCAACGGCAACACGATGTCGGTACGCGCGCTTGTGTGGATGATTGCGGGCCATTTCGAACATCATCTGGAAATCACTCGGACGAGGTACCTCGGCACAGCGGACTAGCAGTATTTTTCCGGTCTGCGCGCGACCACCTTCACAGGTCGCGCGCACTGACCGTCCGTCTGGAGTGTTTGTGTCCGCTGCGCCGACTGCTGCATCTGCTCCCCTCTCTCCTGCTGCGATGACGTCGACCTCCGACGTGCAGCTCGCGATTAATACGATCCGCACGCTGGCGATGGACGCCGTGCAGGCCGCCGATTCGGGACACCCCGGCACACCGATGGCGCTCGCGCCGCTTGCGTATGCGCTGTTCGCGCACAACCTGCGGCACGATCCCAAGGCGCCGCATTGGGTCGATCGCGATCGCTTTGTGTTGTCGGCGGGACACGCGTCCATGCTGTTGTATGGCACGCTGCACATGTCGGGCTACGATCTCCCGCTCAGCGAGATCAAACAGTTTCGGCAGTGGGGAAGCAAGACACCGGGACACCCCGAAGTGCATCACACCGTCGGCGTCGAAACGACAACGGGGCCACTCGGTCAAGGTATCGCCAATGCGGTGGGATTTGCGGTTGCCGAAGCACATCTCGCCGCAGAATTCAATCGGGATGGTTTCGCGGTCGTCGATCACTACACGTACTTCATCGCCGGCGACGGATGCTTGATGGAAGGCATCTCGCACGAAGCCGCGTCGTATGCGGGACACTTTGGACTCGGCAAGCTGATCGGATTTTTCGACAGCAACCGTATCACGATTGACGGCGCGACAGATATTTCATGCTCGGATGACGCTGCACAGCGCTTTGGCGCGTACGGCTGGCAGGTGCTGCACATCGACGACGTGAACGACGTGCGCGCCATCGATGCGGTGATTGCAGAAGCAAAGGCCGACACGAAACGTCCGACGCTCGTTGTGACGCGCACGCACATCGGATTTGGTTCGCCGAACAAGCAGGATACGTCGAAAGCGCACGGCGAGGCGTTGGGCACAGACGAGATCGCGCTCACGAAAGCGGTGTACGGATGGAATTATCCCGACCCGTTCACCGTTCCCGACGAGGCGCGCGCGCATTGGCACGAGCAGGTTGCGCAGCGCGCAGCGGCGCACACAGCATGGAACGCGCTGTGGGCGCAGTACGCAGCGCAGCATCCAACGCTCGCTGCAGAATTTGAGCGGCGTATGCGCGGTGAGTTGCTGCCAAGCGTGGGCACCGCGTTCCCCACATTTGATGCGAAGAGTGGAAACGTCGCAACGCGCGCGTCCGGCGGCGCGGTGATCAACGCGATCGCCCCGCACGTGCCCGAGTTGATTGGTGGATCGGCAGATTTGGCGGGATCAAATTTGACGACGGTGAAAGGCGCGCCGTTTTTCACCACGGCGACTCCGAACGGTCGCAACATGCACTTTGGTATTCGCGAGCATGGGATGGGCGCGATTATGAACGGCATGGCGCTGCACGGCGGCATCATTCCGTACGGCGGCACGTTCATGGTGTTTACCGACTACATGCGTCCAGCGATTCGCCTGGCGGCGCTGATGGGCGCGCATGTCATCTACGTACTCACGCACGATTCGATCGGACTTGGCGAAGACGGACCCACGCATCAACCCGTCGAACAGCTGTCAGCGCTGCGCTGCATTCCCAATTTGCTGGTGTTGCGTCCTGGCGACGCCGACGAAGTGTCGGAAGCGTGGCGCATCGCGTTGCAGCACAAGTCAGGGCCGGTCGCGTTGATGCTCACGCGTCAAAAGGTCGCCTACATGGCGGCGCCCGAGCGTGCGCATGCGGGTGTGCCGCGCGGTGCGTATGTCGTCGCCGATGATACGGCGGCGCAGGTTGTGCTGATTGCGACGGGATCTGAACTGGAAATCGCCGTCGCTGCCCGCGCGCTGCTCGCCGCCGACGGTGTGCGCGCACGCGTAGTCAGCATGCCCAGTCACGAGCTGTTTGCGACGCAAGATGCGACGTACCAAGCGAGCGTGCTGCCTGCTGGCGTGCCGCGCGTTGCCGTCGAAGCCGCGCATCCGATGTCGTGGTATCGGTGGGTCGGCGATACCGGCGCCATTGTTGGCATCGAGACGTTCGGTGCGAGCGCGCCGGGGCCAGTGTTATACGAGAAGTACGGCATCACTGCAGCGCATGTCGCCTCTGTCGCGCGCGGGGTCTTAAGGGGCTAACCGCAGCAACAACAGCATCGAACGCAGAGAACGGCACAACTTTATGTATCTGTTGTGACGTTCTCTGCGCCTCTGCGCCTCTGCGTTCGATGCTGTTCATTTACTTCGCGCGAACTACCCGTCGCAGTGCTTTGCCCGCCATCGCACCCGTAAGTTTGCCCTCGCTCACCGCCGCGGCGCCATTCACAAACACGTAGCGCATGCCGCTCGCGAGTTTGGTCGGCTCGGTGTACGTCGCTTCATCGCGAATCGTCTTCGGATCGAACACAATCACATCGGCGAATGCACCAGCGCGCAACACTCCGCGATCGGTTAATCCGTACGTTTCGGCAACTTGCCCCGCCGACGCACGCACCATGCGCTGCATCGTGATCACCGGCTTGTCCAGCACGTAGCGGCGGATTTTGCGCGGATATGTTCCGTACAATCGAGGATGTCCATCGGAGCCGTCCGAACTCGTCATGACGTTCGGATCTTTCATGAACGTTTCGATGTCTTTCTCGGTCATGTTGAACGACGCGACGCCCATGTCGAATCCATCGCGAATGAGCTCGAGCGCCGTTTGCACCGACGTCTTGTTGCGCATCTCCGCAATTTCTTTGAGCGTTTTGCCAATGAATGGTTTGGCGGCCGCGCTGCCACTCGTCATGAGCAACGTGCTATCGCCACCACGACGTCGCAGGTTGTCGCTCATCTCGCGCAGAATAGTTTCGCGTTGCGATAAATCGGCGAAGCGCGCCAACATCGAATCGCGTCCGCCCGCTTGCACCCATCGCGGCAGCAGCGACGCGCTCACACCCGTGCCACTCGCCGTCCACGGATATTGATCGGCCGTCACTTTGCATCCGCGTGCACGCGCCTTGGCCATAATGCCCAACACACTGTCGGCTTTGCCCCACACGTCGACACCAAGCGCTTTGATGTGTCCAATGTTGGAGGTCAGCCCCGATTCACATCCGATGCGAATCGATTCTTCGACAGAGGCGAGCAAACCAATCGTGTACGAACTCTCATCGCGCTGATGCGTGTCGTACACACCGCCAAACGGTTTTGCGGCAGACACCACTGCGATCACCTCAAGCGTGTTCGCGTAACTCTGCGGCGCGTAAAACAAGCCGGAGCCCACACCGTACGCACCTTGCGTCATCGCTTGTGTGATGAGTGTGCGCATCGAATCGATTTGCGCTTTGGACGCCCCTGCCGACGAGGCACCCATAACTTTGCTGCGCACCGTGCCAAAACCTGCGAGCACGTAGGTGTTCGTGCCCAGCCCTGCTTTTTCTGATTCATCCAGCACGCGCGTCACATCAACCGGACCGCGCCCGTCTGCGCCGAGTACGACGGTCGTGATGCCCTGCATCAGCGACGACGCATTCTGACGACGTTCCGCGCTGAGCTTCGGCAACCCTTCGTACGTATGCGTATGCGGATCGATGAATCCCGGCGATACGATGAGCCCCTTCGCGTCGATGCGTTTCGTGATCGTCACGCCCGCAGGTGCCGCGCCAACAAACACAATGCGATCGCCGCGAATACCGACGTCGGCAATGCGTCCCGCGACGCCGGTGCCGTCGTACACCATCGCACCCGTGATCACGACGTCGATTGACGCTTGCGCAGCAACACTTTGCGCAGCAACAGTTCGCGCGGCAACGCTTTGCGAGGCAATCAGCGCGGCGACCAGCATCAACGCGCGCGTCACTTGAGTTTTCCCTCGATCTCTTCGTACACTTTGCGCACCGCAATCGGCCCCTGCTGATCGGCAATAAACCACTCTTTGTACGCGCCCCAATTCGCTTGCTTGAGCGCGTCGTCGGCCGACAGTCCCATGTCGTGCAACCGCTTCACTTCAGCAATCACCGCGATCAACGCGCCGCGAAACGCGACCAGCTCTTCGCGCGAGACCTTTGGTGACTCGATAAATCCGTGTCCCGCGATAAACCGCTCCGTGTTCATCGCCAGTGCTTTGTCCACCGTCTTCACCCAATCCGACGGATACGCCGAACGCATGGCTGGAAACACACGATTCAGATATGCCTCGCTCATGAATAAGATCTTTTGCGCGGGCAGCTCCACTTCCAAATCGCCACCGGTGTGCGCGCGACCAAGGAACAACACGTTCACTTTCATGTTGCCAACGTCGATGGTTTCCTTGTCGCTCGTCATCGCTGTCGCTTGCGCGCCTTCGCCTTGCAGCTTTGACTTGCTAAACGCATGCACGATGTACGTGATGCCTGGCGGCAAAACGCTATTCCCCGCGGTGTGATCGCCGTGATCTGATCCGACCACGTACCACTTGATCGGCAATGGAGTAATCGTCTTGATCTTATCGAGCATCGTTTGCATCGCTGCCACACTGCCTTGTCCGTCGGCCACCAGCACCCCGTTCTTGCCGACCACGATCAGCGAGACCGTTGTAAATCCCGGCTGACGGATCTCCTCGTAGCCGAACACGTTTTCGGCCAGTTTGATCAGTCTGGGGAATTCAGTCAACGCGACACCGCGCTTCGCGGGATCCGCGGTTCGTACCTGCGCGTTCGCGCCCGACGCGAGTGAAACCATTGCGCAAACGCTGAGTACGGTGACGACGGTGGGCACACGCCGCGCAGAAGCTCCAAGAAAAGGTCTCATGGGTGAGAACTTACGCGCCACGACTGATTGTCGGCAGCATGTTCGTCCTTACGACGACACCCTATACTGTTCGATATGACCAGCGATCGACGTTTTAGCGACGACGAAGTGGCATTTATTCTGGAGCAGGCGGCCGCGGCTGAAGCGGCGACAGAGGGCGATTCGGACAGCGGGACCGCCCTTGCGTCGCGCGGCATGACGTTGCAGCAGCTCACCGATGTCGCACGCGAAGCTGGCCTGTCGACTGAGGCCGTCGTCCGCGCCGCTGGCGCTGTTGCACGCGGCGATATGGTCGCGACACGGTCGCAGAATTACGCCGGGTTGCCCGTCGGCGTCGCGCGCACCATTGAGTTTGATCGCGCGGTCTCTGACAGTGAATGGGAGCGACTCGTTGTTGGATTGCGCGAAACGTTTCAGGCGCGCGGCGTACTGCGCGCCGAAGGGTCGTTTCGCACGTGGAGCAATGGCAACCTGCAGGCGATGCTCGAACCCACCGCGCGCGGACATCGCCTGCGACTCGTCACTCGCAAAGGCGACGCGCGCATCATGCTGGGCATGGGCGTCGCCGGCCTCGGCGCCGCGGCGTTATCGGCGACCGCGATCGCGATGTCAACCGCACCACTCAACGCGGGTGCATGGCTCGGACCTACCATGCTCGCCCTCATGGGCGCGTTCGGCCTCGCGCGTGCCGTGATTACCTTGCCGATTTGGGCGCGCACGCGCGCCAAACAAATGGAGCAATTCGCTGACACCGCGTCGCGCATTCTCGACGAGTCACATGCGCAACGCAGTCTGGCATCTTCAACTAGTCAGTCACGCATAAAATGACAGGTGTACCCACCAGGATTTTTTTGCAGATAATCCTGATGATACCCTTCGCCACTGTACCACTTTGCTTCGGGCACGATTTCTGTTGTGATCGGTCTGTTCCACGTTCCCGACGCCTGCACGCGCTCCTTCACCCGTTCGGCGGTCTCGCGCTGCTCAGGTGACGTGAAAAAAATCGACGACCGATACTGCGTGCCGATATCGTTCCCCTGCCGGTTGAGCGTCGTCGGATCGTGCAGTTTGAAAAACCAATCTTCAAGCAGCGATTCGTACGACAGCACCTGCGGATCGAACACAATGCGTACCGACTCCGCGTGCCCCGATTTGCTGTCGTGCGTGTCGTGATACGTCGGATTCTCCAACCATCCGCCGGTGTAGCCAACATCAGTATCAATCACGCCAGGCACGGCGCGCAAAATTTCTTCAACACCCCAAAAACAACCGCCCGCTAAAATCGCAACTTCGGAATTTGTTGGTGCACTCATGCGTGTGGCTCAGTGGTTGGCGTCAATCCAAACATCGGTAAAAACTCGGTGTACCCCGCCGCTTCTAAATCTGCCGCCGCGACAAATCGCAACGACGCCGAGTTGATGCAGTAGCGCATCCCTCCTGCGTCACTGGGCCCATCGGGAAAGACGTGCCCGAGATGTGAGTCGCCGTGACGCGACCGCACTTCAACGCGACGCATCCCGTGCGTGGTGTCCGACACTTCAGAGACGTTGGGCGCCACGGGGCGTGTGAAGCTCGGCCATCCGCTGCCCGAATCAAATTTGTCGACTGACGCAAAGAGCGGCTCGCCACTCACCACGTCGACGTACAAACCGGGCTCGTGATGATCCCAGTATTCGTTGCGAAACGGTGGTTCGGTACCGCACTGTTGCGTGATCGCGAATTGCTCTGGCGTGAGCTTCCGCACCAGCTCGTCTCTATTCGGTTTCGTGAAGGTGGTCATATGCTATATCTCCTCAGCAGTCGATTTTTCGGTCTTGAGTCTTGAGTCTTCGGTCTTCCGTCTTGAGTCTTGAGTCTTGAGTCTTCCGTCTTGAGTCTTCGGTCTTCCGTCTTGAGTCTTCGGTCTTCCGTC
>JANXUN010000257.1 GCA_025356185.1 Gemmatimonadaceae bacterium | reverse complement strand
CTGCGCCTCTGTGTCCTCTGCGTTAAATGCGGTTGGTCAACCGGCAACCAACCCGCGTCACGGCAAGATCTTGCTGTGCTCCCAGCGCACCCGGGCGCCTGTCGATTCGTCGAGCCCAGGCACCAACGTGCTCTGCACCGTTCCCGTGATCACCCACACCTGACGGCCCACGTCGGCTAACGACCGGGCTGCAGCCAGATCCGCCACCGACGCGATCTCGCGCTCGGCGCTCGGCAACTTCACCGCACCGGTCGCCGCGACGGTTATTGTCTTCCATGACGCCGTATGATCGACGATGCGCTTCAGCGCCCCGTTTGCATCGCGCGTCATCGCGATGTCACCGCCCATGATGACCGTGCGCGCTTTTGTTGGCCACGGCATCACCCACGCTTCGATGGTACCGTCCTTTTGCGTGAGCGACACGACCGTGAACGTGCGCGACAATTTTTTCTGACTGGGCGTCACGTCTTTCATGACATCGCGTGACAGCTTCGCTTCGGCGGCGAGACGGGCGGTATCAATCGCATCGGTGTAGCGCGGCCGAGCGCCGTCCAACCGAATCGCCGTGAGCCGACGCACTTTGGTGAAGGCGCTGTCAATATCGAACACACCGCCAACGGGCACGCCGTCGCTCGTGCGTTCGCAAAAAATCACCTTGGGCGCTGTGGCTGCTGCGCCAAACGATCCCGCGGCGCGCAAGCGTTGCACGTTGAGCGCGCACTCATTGCGAAACACGATGGCGCGCGCACGCGAATCGGCATCGGTAAACGCCGAAGTAAACGCGGCGGACATCGGACCAACGGGCGGCGCAGGCGGCGCGGTATCAGGAGGCAGCGCCCGCACGGCGGTCGAGGGCTCGACCGACGGCTTATTCGATGCGCACGCCGAAATTGCGGCCAGTGCGAAAAGTGCGATCAAACCATTTCGCGTAGGCGACAGTCTGAATACGATTGCTGCGACGCGTCCTTTGACAGAGAAATAGCTCATGACGCACAATTATAGCGGAAGATGGACGTTCGTTGACACCCGGTGCGATTTTCGCGCGTACGCCTGCGCAGTTGTGACCCAGCCATAAGTGCGTCAGCACGTGAATCGGCAGTACCCTTCCCCTCCCTGGCCCGACCGTTCATGCCGGCTTCCGCCTCTACTGCCAGTTCGCTCTTGTCGTTCACCGCGCTCCGCCAAGACTTCCGGTTCGCGCGGCGCATGCTGGTCAAGAGTCCGCTGTTCACCACCATTGTGGTGCTGACGCTGGCGATCGGGATTGGTCTGAACACGGCGGTGTTTGCGGCCGTCGATGCGATGTTGCTGCGTCCTTTACCGGGCGTGCGAGATGCCAGTGCACTCATGCAGATCTATCGCACCTCGCCGGGTGGACAGCTGTACGGGAGCAGTTCATTCCTGCACTACTACGACATTCGCGATCGCTCCAAGTCGGTGTTTTCTGGCGTGGTGGTGTGGTCATTTCAGTTTGCGAACGTCACCGCCGACGGACCACCGAAAACGGTCGCGGTGCAAATGGTGTCGGGCAATTATTTCAACGTGCTCGGCGTGACGCCGATAAAAGGGCGCGTATTTGCAGACGACGAGGACGTGGGCGCTGGTGCGCACCCCATCGTCGTGCTTGGTGAAGGCACATGGAAAACCATGTTTGCCTCCGATCCCAATATTGTGGGCCGCTCGATTCCCGTGAACGGTCAGGCGTACACGATTGTCGGCGTGGTGCCGGCTTCATTTAATGGAACGCTGCCGATGGTGCACCCGGCATTCTGGGTGCCGTACTCGCAAGTTGCGCAAATCAAACCGGGTAGCAGCGGCGATCTGCAAAACCGCGGCAACAACTACAACAACATCATTGCGCGGCTCAAGCCGAACGTGACGCCGGAACAGGCGCGTGAGCGGTTGCACGGTATTGATCGCGAACTGCTGGCCGAATATCCCAACGAGTACAAAGACCGCGGATCAAATCTGGTGCGCCAGGCAGATGCGGGCGTGCATCCCATGTTTCGTTCGGCGCAAGTCGGACTCTCGGCCGTCGTGATGATTGTGGTCGGGATTTTGCTCATCATCGCGTGCGTCAATGTCGCAAATCTATTTCTCGCACGTGCACGTGATCGTGCGCGTGAGATGGCCATACGCTTGGCGCTGGGTTCGCAGCGCGGCGCGCTGATCCGGCAGCTGTTGGTGGAGTCATTGCTGTTCGCGTTGATCGCCGGTGTCGCCGGCATGATAGTCGCGGTGTGGGCGATCGGCATCG
>JANXUN010000248.1 GCA_025356185.1 Gemmatimonadaceae bacterium | reverse complement strand
TGATGCCGATGTTGCGATAATGCTGAAGCGGGGTCGAACGCGGCATAGTCTGCAGGCGGCACCCGCTTGCGCGGCGCCAGATGTTGACGAAGTGTGGTACAGCGTGATGAACAACGGTGAACAAACCAGCGGTGAGATGCGCGATTCCAAACCAGCAAAAAAACGGCTGGACCGGGCGCCCCGCAGTTAAGCGAGACCGGTATCCATCCGCTGCCGCCGGGTACACCCGCCACTGATGCGCGAGTGGGGACCCAAGCGCGCCGGACGCAGCAAGGGATAACCCCAAAGCCGCGAGAACCGACGTCAAATTGGCTGCGTTGTTTCTCGGGAGCTTCGCACGTCGCAGACGGCGAAACCGGTACCGCGCGCACGAAGCAACTTGCTTCGTGCTCCCCGCCCCGAAGGACGGCCCATAGGTGTCGGCCGCAGATCGCCGATCAACTACAGAAGAGACATGCCGGTAACGGTACGCGAAGACCCGTTTTCTGGCAGACACCCAATCTGTCGAGGCAGGTGGGGGAAGTCAACGGTCCTTTGGTCGATAACTTCGCTTCGCGCAACACCATGGGACTCTCTGTGGTCTACTCGCCACAGTTCGCGGCGAACTCGTGCATAAATACCCCAGCCGAAACGATTAAAACAGCTGTCAAATAGTGGGAAATGATGGCGACTGTGATGGCCGTCACGAACCCCACTGCCTTTTAACCACATACTATTGAAGCGTTTGAGCAGGCGAGATCCACGAAAAGGCCCTCAATTCCGTGATCGTTCTTAAGGAAGAGCTCGCCGATGGTACATCTTGTGCGGTATCGGGTAGCAGCCCCAACAGTCACTTCTCGACCAACGGTAGCCGCCATCACGATCTACTGCTACAGAACATGAGGCTCCTTATGCGTTCCGCCCGCTGGTTGGTTGCCCTCGCTGTCTGCGTTCCCCTCGTCGCCCAAGCCCAAGCGGGCCAGGTGGTCGGTCCGGGTGGCGTTGTGACGCTGGGTAACCCAAAGCCGTGGACGCCATTCGTGCAATCAGAAGCGCAAATCGAGGTGACCAAAAACAATCCGCGCGTTGGATTCGGTGGATACGGCTCGGGCTCGCTCGAGATGTCCGTGACGGGCCACGGTTCGGTTGACGGCGGCGGCTTTCCTGATTGGGGCTTTTGGTACGACTACGCGAGTGGTGCGCCGGATACGCGGCTCTCGGCGAGCTATGGCTCGCTCCGCGACCTGAGCGCCTTGTCATTTGATTGGTATCGCTCCGAGGCCGTCGGCTCGAACTGGTCCGCTCCGAGTCCTTCGGGTTCGAGCTTGGCGATTCCGCCAGTCGACTGGCGCTACAAAACTCCCGTTATGCGGCTTCGCCTCGCAGAAACCGATAAAACGACTGGCGCGTTTTTGGGCGAGAGCGAGCTCATCTGGGAGGGCTATTACAACCAGTGCAGCTTGGGGCCGTCAACGACCTGCAGCGATAACTGGACGAAAGTCAATAAGTGGAACGAGCAGAAGGACATGCAGAACGGCAACTTCTGGTACGTACGGCCGCCTGCGTCCCCTGGTATCGGCAACTATCTGATCGGCACCACCTGCACGCTCAACACGCAAACGTTGTGGGCGGGTCAGCAAGGCAACACCGGATTGAATGCGTTACTCGGCATCAACGGCTGTCTCGCCAACGTCAACGTCGACGTCATCGGCGTCGCCGTTGGGGTCGGAAGCCAGTGGCCACTACCGTATCACGGGTTCGTCGATAACGTCCAACTCGGATTCGGCACGAACGGGACACTTGCCCTCAACAGCAACTTCGACTTCGTACCGAATTCCACGGTACCGGAGCCATCAACCTACGGTATGCTCGGCGTTGGACTGATCGCGCTGGCGGCGCTCGCGCGTAGACGGAAAAATCGAGACTGACGACAGGAGACTGCCCGCGGTAGAAGGCAGCTGAAAGACGAGAGGCCGGAGATTCACCGCCGTGACTCTCGTCTTTTGTCTTTGCCGTATCGTCTCATCTCTCTAGTCTTCATGTTGTGTGGCGCCAGTCTTGAGTCTTGAGTCGTCTCCCCACCTCCCGTCTCACTTGCGCGTTTGCCTCGTCATTGGTACTCGCCCCGAAGCCATCAAGATGGCGCCGGTTGTCGCGGCGATGCGCGCTCACCCGTTTCTTGAGCCGCTCGTGGTCGCCACCACGCAGCATCGTGAAATGCTCGCGCAGGCGCTCGACGTGTTTGGTATCGTGCCCGACGTCGACCTCGGCCTCATGCAGAACGGACAGAATCTTGGTGTTTTTACGTCGCGCGCGCTGCAGGCGCTGACAGAATGCTTCATCGAGAAGCGTCCAGATTTCCTGCTGGTGCAGGGCGACACATCGACGGTCACTGCGGCCGCCCTCGCCGCGTTCTATCAAGGCATTCCTATCGGCCACATCGAAGCGGGTCTGCGGTCGTTCGACCTGAGCAGTCCGTTCCCCGAAGAAGTCAATCGACGCATCGCGACCTGCACGGCGAATTTGCACTTCGCTCCGACCGACGAAGCGCGAAGAAATTTGGTCGCCGAGGGCATTCCGGAGAGCGACATCTTCATCACCGGCAACACCGTCGTGGACGCGCTGCGCATGGTGCCCGCGCGCGACGCGTTCGACACGCCGCAACTCAATGCGGTGAACTGGGCGCAGCGTCGCGTACTGCTGACGACCGTTCATCGTCGAGAATCGATGGGTGAACATCTTGAAGACATCTGCGACGCGCTCGAAGCCATCGTCTCGCGACACGATGTGGAAATTGTTTTCCCGGTGCATCTCAATCCGAAAGTGCGCGACGTGGTGTATCGTCGACTGGCCAATAACCCGCGCATTCACTTGCTCGCACCATTGCCGTATCCCGATTTGCTGGAAGTGATGCGCCGCGTACATCTCGTCTTGTCAGATTCGGGTGGTATTCAGGAAGAAGTGCCGTCCTTCAAAAAACCGATTCTGATCTTGCGAGACACGACCGAACGTCCAGAGTGCGTCACGTCGGGCTTCGGTGAATTGGTTGGCACCGACGCCGCGTTGATACTCGAACGCACCACCGCACTGCTCACCGATAACGCGCTGTATGCGCAGCGCACATCCGGTGAAAACCCATTTGGCGACGGCAATGCTGCGCAACGCATTACCGATGCTGTCGCGGCAGCGCTACGCGCGCCGAAGGAACGTCGCGGACCACGACGCCTGGATCGTGCAGAAATTCATGCTACGCTAGATCGACTCTCGCATGCGTCGTAGCGCTGCGTCGCATGTCTCGCGCGCACTCGTTGCAGTGCCGCTGTTGTGCGTCCTCAGCTCGCGCGTGACGCGCGCCCAAGCGCCGTTAGCCGGCGGTCTTGGAGGATCGTGGATTGAAGCAAGCGCGCTTTCGCAATCGGTCACGAATGGCTACGGCAATTGGCAAGGGATGTACGCGCGCGCCGTCCGCCCGTCGACGATGAGCACGTACTATCTGGATGCGCTGGCGTTACGCGCGTTTGGCGAACGTGGTGCGCAGATCGGTGCGACCGCGCGTCATGACGTGTCGCCCCATGTCTTCTTTGTACTGGGCGGTAGCGTTGGCAGTGGCGCACCGATCATGCCACGCGCGCGTGCCGATGGTTCACTCGGCCTGCGTTTTGGACAGGATCGGCGACTTCAGGCAACCGTGGGATTGTCGTACGTCAAATCCGTGACAACGCTCTCCGATGTCGCGGGTGTGGCGTCGCTCGCGTGGTACGCACCGCATGCGCTCGTATTTGAAGGCGGCGTGCGCTACAACGTCAGCAGACCGGGCGACATTCGCTCGCATCGATTCACCGGCGCGACCACCTGGACGCCGTCGCCAAAGCGTTCGTTCTCACTGCGTGCTATCGGTGGATCTGAAGGGTGGCAAGTGATTAACACCACCACGACGCTTCAGCGATTCAATTCGCACGAGTTGTCCGTCGCGTGGCGGGAAAAAGTGTCATCGCAATGGGCCCTGAACGCGCAATTGGATCAGTACAGCAATCCCTTCTACACGCGGTCTGGAGTCACCCTCGGTGTCGCGCGTTACTGGTAGGCCGTCCCGTCGCATCGACAGTCTGCGTGACCGCGGATTCCGCGGCGGTCGCATCGCGCCGCATCGCGCGATGATCGGGTTGGAAGTCAGCCGATGGCTGTTTGTCGATCTGCTTGTGCTACCGGCGATGTTTTCGCTCGCGGTCTTTGTGTTGCTCGATCCGATGTTGTCCGGCTGGCGTTGGCTCCTGGAATACTTTCGCATACCACTCGGTCTTCCCGGTGTCGTCGCAACGCGCGTCGTTGAGCTCGGCCCACTGTCCTTCGCAATTCCGTTCTACTCTGCCGTCGCAAACTGGCCTGTTGCCGTCGATTTGCGCAGCGGATGGCTGTTCGTCCTCGGCCTCGCCATCCCCGGCATGCTGCTACGCGGACGATTCGTTCCGCTCGCCTATTTCTTGCGCGCGCTCGCCGTGCTGCAGCTTACCGCACAAGTGTGGTTCAGTATTGCGGCGCCGCCATTCACGTATTCGCTGGCATCGTACACCGCGGGATTGCTCGTGTGCGGCGTGGTAATTCTGTTGCTGTCGCCTGTATTGGTGGCCTTCACGTATTTCATTTTTGATTTTGAGCTGTGGCAAAAATTGTTGCTTGCCACGATGCTGTTGTTGCACCTGGCACTGTTTTTTCCGCTGCAAGCCATCATTCACGCGTTCGTCATTTATCGCGGCTCGTTGTTGGCGATGCCTATCTTGTTTTTAGCGTTCGGCGTGCTGCTCGACGTGTTTGTGTACGTCGCGTTATACGGATGGGGCATGAGTTGGCGCTCCGGGAGTACGCTCGATTCGGACGATCGCCGCATTCCGGTGCCGCCGTATCGCGCGCCACGCATGACGCCCGCGTCGGGCAGCTACGCGATCACCGAACGCCTGCGACCATGATCATCACGCTCGCGAGCCTTGGCCTGTGGATCTGTATCGCCGTGCTCGCGGTGTACACCGCGCGTCACTACTTCTTTACGCTCAATCGGCTCTTCGGCACGCATCGTCAACCGTACGTCGATATCGTGCAGGCCGATTGGCCGCTCCTGACGGTATTTGTACCTGCGCACAACGAAGCGCGCGTGATTCGTGACTCGCTGGATGCGCTGCTCAATGTCGATTATCCGGCAGACAAGCTGCGCATCGTGCCGATTGATGATCGCTCGAAAGACGAGACGCGCTCGATCATGCGCGAATACGCAGAGGCCTATGGCGATCGCATCTTTCCGTTTTTGCGCGATGATGGAACGCCTGGAAAAGCCGCGGCGCTTGCTGAAGCGATGGCGCAGCATCCCGGCGACATCTTCATGGTGTTTGACGCCGATTACATCCCCGGTCCGCGACTGCTCAAGCAACTCGTCGCTCCATTCTTTGATGCTGAAGTCGGCGCCGTCATGGGCCGCGTGGTGCCGCTTAACGTAGGCAAGTCATTGCTGACACGTTTGCTCGATTTAGAGCGCGCCGGCGGATATCAAGTCGATCAACAAGCGCGCATGAACTTGCGGCTCATTCCGCAGTACGGCGGCACGGTTGGCGGCGTGCGAAAGGTGGCACTCGAACAAGTGGGCGGATGGAACATCGCGTCACTGGCCGAAGACACCGATCTCACCGTGCGTCTGGTGATGAACGGCTGGGACGTTGTGTATCAAAATCGTTCGGAGTGCTACGAGGAAGTCCCGGAATCGTGGGAAGTCCGCATCCGGCAGATTCAGCGGTGGGCCAAAGGGCACAATCAAGCGCTGGTGCGCTACGTCGCGGCGTTAATTAGCAACCGTCGTGCACTCCCGTGGTGGCAAGTGCTCGACGGTGTGCTGTTGCTCGGTGTCTTTATTGTGCCGCTCATTCTCGTGCTCGGATGGATCTGTACGATCGTGCTGTTCTACGCGGGCTATCCACCAAGTTGGGGCCGTCTGACGGTGCTCGCGATCTCGAGCTTTAACACCGTCGGCAACTTTGCGGCGTTCTTTCAAGTCGCAACGGCAAGTCGTCTTGATGGATCACGCGAGCGTATCCGCATGTTACCGTTTCTCTTGCTAGGCTTTTTGGTTAGCACGCTCTCAGTGGCGCGCGCATCGATGTCGCGCGCGTCGTGGTTTCGCGGTCGTCCGGTTGAGTGGCAAAAAACGGAACGCTATCGCACACTGCGAACGGGTGTGCGGCGCGTCGGCGTCAATGCCGACGCGGCCGACGGGAGCGTGTAACGTGCTGTCCGCGTTGGGTCCCAATAGCGTGTTTGCGCTGCTCCTGTTGGCAACGCTCACGTGGATCGCGATTCCGTTTATTCCGGCGATGATGGAGTTGCTGCGCCCGCGCGACGCCGCACCGCTCAATGCCGTGGGTCAAGATTCTGGAAAGCTCACGTTTTTTGCAACGTCGTTTGTCGAACGGATGACGTCCGAAGGGTTGATGGGAACGTCGGTGCCGCCGCGGTTGTCCGACGGCAGTGCGGTGCGCGTGCACAACCAAGCAACGCCGCTTGAAGTAACAAAAACGCCGATCACTGATGTTGTTGTGCTGATGGACGACACGCCGATTGTCGCGGGCACAACGGTCGCGTCGGAGTGTTTGGCGCGTCGCACATTCCGAGGCGGTGCCAATTGCACGTATCGCGCGGTTCTTGGCCAGCGCGATGTGAAACTGGGCGCGGGGAGTACCGTGTTGCGGTGGGTGCATGCAAACGGTCGGCTCGAAGCAGCCGAGGGTACACAACTCATGGGCCGCGCAACAAGTGATCGTGAAATCTTGTTGGAAGCGGGCGTTGTGTTTGACCGACTCGATGCACCGATGGTACGTGTTGGCGGCGGTGGTACAATCGAGACACCTATCCTTCCCGTGTCTGCGTACACGCCATATGTCCCTGAGCGCGCCATTGCGCTGGGTCACGGCTACTGGCGTGTGACCGGCAATCTCGTCGTACCGCCTGATACGTCGATGGCAGGTTCGGTGATTGTGCGTGGCAACGTGGTTGTGAGCGAAGGCGCGCGCGTTGAAGGTTCGCTCAAAGCGCATGGCACGATGCATGTCAAAGGCGCCGCCGTCATTGTTGGTGCCATCACTGCACGCGGACGCATCGTGATCGAAGACGGCGCACGATTGAGTGGACCGGTCATTTCAGAGCACAGTATCGTCGTCGGCGCATCTGTCGTGGGCGTCGCGAGCAAGCGCACGACCGTGACGGCACCGCGCGTCGAGTTACGCAGCGGTGCCACGGTGTATGGCGCGGTGATGGCAGCCGATGGTGGTGCGTCAGTGCAGTAGCAACGCGCATCACGAGTTACATGGCCCACGCAAAACAAAACCCCCAGAGCGCGATGCTCTGGGGGTTTTGCGTTACATCGATGACAGCGTCTACCAGCGATAGTGCGCGAACGCCTTGTTGGCTTCGGCCATGCGGTGCGTGTCTTCTTTCTTTTTGATCGCGTTGCCTTCGCCCTTGCTCGCGGCAAGCACTTCGTTGGCAAGCTTTTCGTTCATGCTCTTTTCGTTGCGATCGCGCGAGTAGCTGATCAACCAGCGCATCGCGAGCGCCGTGCGGCGATCCTGACGCACTTCGACGGGCACCTGATAGGTGGCACCACCGACGCGGCGGCTCTTCACTTCAACAACCGGCTTGAGATTGTTGAGCGCTTGCTTGAAAATGGCAACACCCGGCTGCGCGGTCTTCGCTTCAACAATGTCCATGGCGCTATAGAAAATGCCTTCGGCGGTGGACTTCTTGCCCTGAATCATCAGCACGTTGATGAACTTGGACACGGTCTGGCTGTCATAGCGCGCATCAGGCAACACGCTGCGTTTTACTGCGGTTTTGCGACGGCTCATTTCTTCTTACCTCCAGCGGCTGCGGCGCCCTTCGCGGCAGCGCCTTTCTTGGGGCGCTTGGTGCCGTACTTGGAACGACTCTGATTGCGACCGTTGACGCCCGATGCGTCAAGCGTGCCGCGCACGATGTGATAACGCACGCCTGGCAAATCCTTTACGCGGCCACCACGCACGAGCACGATGCTGTGCTCCTGCAAGTTGTGTCCTTCGCCCGGGATGTAGGCAGTGACTTCGAGTTGGTTGGTGAGACGAACGCGCGCAACTTTACGGAGCGCTGAATTCGGCTTCTTTGGCGTCGTCGTGTAGACGCGCGTGCACACACCACGCTTGAACGGGTTGCTCTTGAGCGCGGGCGCTTTGGACTTCTCCACCACGTCCTTACGGGCGCGACGGACCAGCTGATTGATGGTTGGCATTCGCCGGTGACTTCTCTCGTTGTACGTTCGTGGACCTACATCTACGTGAATCGTGTCGGCGATGTATCCCCGGCTGTAGTCGGGATACACAAACAGTTGCTGCACCTACAAGGAGCTTTCCTTCGTGTTGCAAACGGCCCTGCCGACACGGCACGGAACAGTCTGGAAAGATAGCCGAAGCCTGTGAGTGCGGTCAACCCGATAGACAAGCGAGTCTCAGGCGCCGCTCGATATGTAGAATAATCACAAAACGTTGTCATTTAACGTGTTACGGAGCTTTTCGTCCACCATTGGGTAGGAAATCGCCGACGCCGGGAAAGTTTCTTAGGGCCGAGACGCAACAGCTGGCGCGTTTGGAGGGTCAAACAAGCGTTTCCCGTTCGAAACTGTACCTTGTTGTAGAGGCGGACCTACCATGCCCACGGCGCCGTCACTTTCGTCTTCCGTCTTCGCTCTCCCGTCTTTCATTGCCCGCAGTTCGTCTCCGGTCTCCGGTCTTCCGTCTCCCGTCTCCCGTCTTGACTACAACGTTCCAACATCGCCTGCAGCAGGCCATCGGTGCCGACTACCAGATCGAGCGTGAGCTCGGTGGTGGTGGCATGTCGCGCGTGTTTGTCGCGACCGAGCGGGCCTTGCAACGTCGCGTGGTGATCAAGGTGTTGCCGCCCGAGTTGGCGGCCGGTGTGAACGTCGATCGCTTTCGTCGCGAAATACAACTGGCGGCGCAACTGCAACATCCGCACATCGTACCGCTGCTGTCGGCCGGCGATCAGGACGGGCTGTTGTGGTTCTCCATGCCGTTTATCGAAGGCGAGTCGCTGCGCGGCGCGCTCACAAAAAATACGCGACTTCCGGCGCGCGATGTCGTGCGCATCATGCATGATGTGGTTGATGCACTCGCGTATGCGCATGCGCGCGGCATTGTGCATCGCGATATCAAACCCGACAACATTCTCACGTCGGGCATGCACGCTCTCGTTACCGACTTTGGCGTGGCGAAGGCGTTGTCGGCGGCGGTACCGATTGTCGGCGGAACCACAACCGGAATGGTTGTCGGCACGCCGGCATACATGGCGCCCGAGCAACTGGCTGCCGATCCGGCTGCCGATCACCGCGTCGATATTTACGGCGCCGGTTTGCTAGCGTACGAATTGGTCACTGGACGTTCGCCCTTTATCGGATCGTCGCCGCAAGCGACCATGGCGGCGCAGCTCACGCAGATACCCGAGTTACCGCAAAAATTTGCGGACATTCCTGAGGCGTTGTCGGCGATCATCATGCACTGCTTGGCAAAGGACGCAGCCAAACGTCCGCAGTCGGCACTGGCATTGCTCGCAGAGTTAGATGCGCTTCCGGCGATGTCGGCGAGTGGCAGCATGTTCGCGGCGCATTCGCGTCGTCGCGTGTGGCCGTTGGTGGTTGGAGCAAGCGCGGTTGCGGCCGTGGCGCTGTTTGCCACGCAGCGCGAAAGGTTTACACGCGGCGCTGCGAAGCCCGACACACTCACCGCGCGAGACGCCGGCGCGGGCGGACGTCGTCCCACGACTATGGAAGTTGCAAAAACGATGGGCGGCAAATCGCGCGATGCGAAGCCCGAGACGGTGGTCGTGTATCGCAATAGCACCGATGGCGCAGAAGGCGTGTTTGTACCGGTGGTGATTTCGCGCGCGGAGTCATTGGCGATTGCTGAAGCCGTGCGTAAGCGCATCATGGCATCCAGCGATTCGCTCAAGCGTGTAGCAGCGGCGGCGCCTGCTGCGGCAAGCGCGACTGCAAAAACAACCGACGTGCAGCCGGCGGCCGAGGCGTCGCTCGCGCATGCACCGGCGGCAGCGCACGATGCAAAGATTTTTATCAGCAACGACGGCAAGACGGTCACGTTGGATAAAGCGCAATTGCTTGAAGAAGTCGGCAGAATTTTTGCTGACTCGGTGGCACGGGTATTTGGTCGGTTGGACACGACGTTTGGTCGCACGCGTGTCATGGTGAATCGGGGAAACGGGGGATCAAATGGCGGCGGATCTACCACTGGTCCGCCATCGTCGGCCATTTCAACCATGCGTTTTCAGATGCAACGCCCCTCGGGCGGATTGGTGACACCGATTTTG
>JANXUN010000238.1 GCA_025356185.1 Gemmatimonadaceae bacterium | reverse complement strand
AAGCACAGCTGCTGCCGACGGGCCATCTGATTTACGGATCCACCGCGAGCGGCCTGTACACCGTGCGTTACGATGCGACGAAGCACACCGTTGTTGGCACACCGTCACCCGTGGTGCTCGACATGCAGCCCAATGGGGCGGTTGCACCGTTTGTCGTCACGCGCAGCGGCATGTTGGTGTATCGCGCCGGCGTCGACGCTGAGTCGCGCATTGTGATTCGTCAACCAAGCGGCAAAACGGACACACTGCCGTTGGCGCCTAAGGTGTTGAGCTACGCGCGTTTTTCGCCCGATGGGAAGTCACTCGCGCTCACGATTGGCGCAGCGCGTGGCACTAACCGACACACGGCGATTTACGACTTCAACGTGGGCACGCTTACGCGCATCACGCAGGAAGGCGGGGCGCATTCGCCTGTCTGGTCGCAGGATGGCAAACGGATTGCATTTACGGCAGAAAACTCGACCACGGACGCCGAAGACATCTTCGTGCAGCCGATCGATCGCAGCGCGCCGCCAGTTGCGGTATTGCACATGCCGAGTGATCAGCATGCGAGCGCGTGGCCCAATGACACCACGCTGGTGTTCTCCAACAACAATGCCGCGCGTACGCTGGGCGGCACGCTGAACGGTGGTAGCGCCGACATCGTCAATCCCGTAACAAGGGCCACGCCCAAGCCATTGCTGCACGCGGCGTGGGGCGAATCTGATGTCGCGGTCTCGCCCGATGGCCGGTGGATGGCGTTCACGTCCCTCGAGTCGGGTACACCAGAAATTCATGTACGCGCCTTTCCAAATGGCGTATCGCAGGGGAACTGGAAGATCTCAACAGGCAGCGGTCAGCGTGCGCGCTGGTCGGCTGATGGGCTCACGATCTACTATCACACCGCCGATGAAACGGCGATTCGCGCGACCAAAGTCACGCCGGGTTCACCGTTCGTTGTCGGTGCGACGCAGACTGTGATGCAGAGCAAGGCGTTTGGTGTCGCTTGGGATCTGGATCGCGCAACAGGCCGCATCGCGGTGACTGAGACCGCACTCGACGCCAGTGTGCGCATTGTCGTCGTGCAACATTGGTTGGATGCGTTCAAGCGGAAATTGGCGGCGACGCCATGACGACCGATCTCCGCGCGCAGTTGCAAACCACACTCGGCGACGCGTACACCATCGATCGTGAACTCGGCGGCGGAGGCATGTCGCGTGTGTTCGTCGCGCGCGACGAATCACTCGGTCGCGACGTGGTGTTCAAACTGATCAAACCCGATCTCGCCGAAGGCGTAAGCGCCGAGCGATTCGCGCGTGAGGTGAAGCTCGCCGCGCGATTGCAGCAGGCCAACATCGTGCCGATGCTCACGGCTGGCACGGCGAATGGCGTGCCGTACTACACGATGCCGTTTGTGAAGGGGGAGTCGCTGCGCGCGCGTATTGCGAACGGCGTACCCATGTCGCTCGCTGAATCAACGAGCATTGTGCGCGATGTTGCGCGCGCACTCGCGTACGCGCACGCTGAAGGCGTCGTGCATCGCGACATCAAGCCCGAGAACATTTTGTTGTCGGGTGGAACTGCCGTCGTCACCGATTTCGGGATTGCGAAAGCGCTGAGTGCATCGCGCACGCACGATGGTCACGCCGAGTCGACGAATGCGTCATTGACGCAAGCAGGTGGATCGATCGGTACGCCGGCGTACATGGCGCCGGAGCAAGCGGTGGGTGGTGACGTCGATCATCGCGCGGATATTTATGCGTGGGGTGTGGTGGCGTACGAGTTGTTGGCCGGTGTGCATCCGTTCGCGGGGAAATCGAACAGTGCGCAGATGATAGCGGCGCATCTCGCAGAAACGCCGACACCCGTCAGTGCACGTAACGCCGAAGTCTCGGAGTCGATGAGTGAGCTGGTGCAACGGTGCCTGGCGAAAGATGCGGCGCATCGACCGGCGAGTGTGAATGAAATACTGCAGTCGTTGAACAACATCGTGACGCCGAGCGGCGCGACGGGGGCCGGTGCTTCGCGCACTGCGCCAGCGGCGAACGGAGGGCAACGGCGCGCCGTGGTGATGGTGGCGGGTGTGTTGGCAATTGCTGCCGTCGTCGCCGTCGTGGTGAAACGCAATGACATCGCCTCGGCGATTGCGGCGCGAGCATCGAGTGCGCCGTCGAAAGCGACGACGGCGAACGGCGCTGCTCCAGTCGTCAATCGTTCGATTGCGGTGTTGCCGCTAGCGAATTTGAGCGGCGACAAGGCCGATGATTTTTTCGGCATCGGATTGGCCGAAGAAATGACGCGGGCGCTATCGAAGACTGGCGTGCGCGTGATCGGACGTTCGAGCGCAGGTGCGTTGCAAGCGCGAGGAATGGATGAAAGCGCGATCGCACGTGAACTGGGGGTGGGATCTTTGCTCACGGGAAGCGTGCAGCGCGCGGAAGGGCAGGTGCGTGTCAACGTGTCACTCGTGTCGGCGAGCGATGGCTCGGTGACGTGGACGGAGAAGTACGATCGCCCACTCACCAACGTGTTTGCGCTGCAAGATGAAATCGCGCGCGCCGTCGCAAGCAAGTTGCTGGGGACGCTCGGCGGTACGCGTCTGGCGCAGGCCACGCGCGTGGAGACCGCAGACCCCGAAGCGTACGCGTGGTATCTGCAGGGACAGGTGTTGTTCGGTCGTCGCACGGCGCAAACCGTGCGGCAGTCGATCGCACTGTTTGAACGCGCCGTCGCGCGCGATCCGAAATTTGCGCGCGCGCAGGGCGCGCTGGCGTTGGCCATCTCGGCGATCCCGTTTTATGAGCAGGGGACGGCGCGCACGACCGCCCCCTTGGCCATCGCCGCTGCTCAGCGTGCGATTGCATTGGATTCAACCGTGGCGGAATCGTGGGGGGCGATCGCGTCGGCGAAGTCGAGCCTGTGGGAGAATCACGAAGCCGACGCGAACTATC
>JANXUN010000237.1 GCA_025356185.1 Gemmatimonadaceae bacterium | reverse complement strand
CGACCGTGAGCGCGGTGGCGCTGATGAGCAGTGTGGCGACGAGGCACTCGACCAGCAGGCGTCCGTCGCGCGAAGATGAGGAAATTGTCACGACGGGATGTTACGCACCGTCGTGAAAAACCCATCACCGTTTCATTGCACCGAGGGCGAATCCGACGGCGTGGTGTAAGTCGGATTGCTGGTGGGCGTCGTGTAAATTGGATTACTGCTGGGCGTTGTCGCCGACATGGCTTGCAGTCCGCTCGCGTGCAGCGGGAGGAGAATTACGAACGCCGCACCGCCTTCGCGCGCCCGTTGCACCCAAATGGTGCCGCCCAGATTTTCGATGGTGCTTGCGACAATGGCGAGGCCTAAACCCGTGCCCTTGCCGGGTTGCTTCGTGCTGAAGAAGGGTTCGAAGATGCGTTCTTCATCTTCGGGTGAAACGCCTGTTCCAGAGTCGGCGATGAGGACCTGCAAAAACCGATTGGGAGACTCTGGTCGTGCTAACCATGCCGATGCGCGTCGGCTCGGTCGATGCGGCCAACGATCGCGTGCCGTATCCGTGCGTCGTTTTTCTGACGCATCGCCAAAGGCCGTGACGTCGTTGATCTGCGTGCGAATGGCGACCAGTCCTTCGTGGTCCATCGCGTCGACGGCATTGAGCATCAGGTTCACGAACACCTGCTCGAGATCGTGCCGTTCGGCGTACACGATACCCGTCGGTGCTTCGAGTTCAACCGAAAGTCGATACCGTCGCGTGACGCCTTGATCGCCGAGTAGCCGGAGCACGTCGGTGATGACATCGTCGACGACGACCGGTTTGGGCGTGAGTCGACGTGGACGCGAATAATCCAACAGCCCGCGCATGATGCGATCGATGCGCGTGATCTCGCGTTCGAGTGCATCGAGGGGTTCCGTTGTGCCGGGTACGTTTTCGGTGCGCATGCGCAGCAAGTGCGCGTAATTCGCGATTGCGGAAACGGGGTTGCCGATTTCGTGTGACACGCCCGCCGCCAATCGACCCATGGTGGCGAGCTTTTCGACGCGCGTGCGCAGTTGATGCGATGCGAGGAGTTGGTCCGTCATCCGATTGATGCTTGTAGCAAGCAGATCGAACTCGTACGTCTCGCCAGGCGGTACGCGCTTACTCGTTTCGCCTTCCGCAATCGCTTCGGCCGCGGACATGGATTCGGCGAGCGGCGCTTCGACTAAGCGCTCGATTTGTCGCCGCAGCACGCTGGTCCACACAAGCGACACCAAGAAGAACAGCAGGAGCACGATCGGCCAGCGCGCACTGCTGGGCAGGTACTCGGTGATCCACATGGTAATGATGACGCCGACGAGCGCCATGGTGCTGACCGCGATGACCGCGACGGTGAGCCGATGATGAATGCGCGGAAGGGGCGACGAGGGCACGGCGGAGGATGCTGCTTTGTTCGTTAGTGTGCAACTATCTCGTCACGAATACGTCGAGTGGTCGAGCCGATGCTCGACCACCGGTTGCCTCATAAATGCGAGCAACGGCCGGGCGCATGCCCGACCGTTGCTCGTTACCGGTCGACACGACCGGTCGCACATTACTCGGCGCTTACTGACAAATGGGCGTGCCTTCGGCGGTACCAGCCGCAACACCCGAGCCAGCGCCGATCGTGCACACCTTGGTCGTTGAGCCGTTCGTCGCCGTTGCCGACCAACCGGTCGCCGTGCCCGTGAACGTCAGCGTGTTGCCCGACGAACCGGTCGGCGCTGTAAAGACCGCGTACGTGTTGTTGTCCGAGAACGAAGCCTCGGCTGCGGAGACCATGTTCTTCAGATCCGACTTCATCGACGTGATGTACGCCTTTTCCTTCGTTTGTGAGAATTTCGGAATTGCGATCGCGGCCAAGATGCCGATGATCACCACGACGATCAAGAGTTCAATGAGGGTAAAGCCTTTGCGAGTACGCGTCATGGAAGACTTCTCCGAAGTAGGGTCCTGCGCCGAGATGATGGAGTGTGACCTCGAGCGACAAAGCTTTGTAAGGCAACGTGCGAGCCACCGTTCGACTCAACTCACAGGTCCTTGCCCGGCAAGTACTTGCGTTGCCTTCGCGCTTTGTGTGTGATGCGGCTGTATCTCTCGATTTGCGCGCTTTGCCGCAGAGTGCAAGCTCCGCGATCCAGGCTACAATTTTTGTACTATTTCGTGACGGGATCTCGCTATTACAGAATCAAAATCACGAGAAAGGGACGAGCAATTGCTCGTCCCTTTCTCGTGGCCGGTGACCTAGGTCGGTCAGTCATCGCGCTGCGTCTATTGGCACTTCGGCTCACCATCATTAACGCCGGCTGCAACGCCGGTACCGACGCCGATCGTGCAGACCTTGGTAGTCAGCGCATGCGAAGCGCTTGCCGTCCAACCTGTCACCGTGCCTGAGAACGTCAGGGTTACGCCGGACGAGCCAGCGGGCTTTACGAAGTTGGCGTAGGTGTTGTTGTCCGAGAACGAGGCCTCGGCGCCCGACACCATGTTCTTCAGATCTGACTTCATCGACGTGATGTAGGCTCTTTCCTTCGTTTCTCCGAATTTTGGAATCGCGATCGCGGCCAAGATGCCAATGATCACGACTACTATCAACAGCTCGATCAGGGTGAAACCTTCGCGGGTGCGAGACATTTATAGATTTCCGGTGTGGTGTTAGCGGACTGAGGCTTGGAGGTGACGGCGGGTGCCGTGTCTTCATTTTGGCGAGGTGTTCGCCGCTCGTCCTACCAACTTCGTCTGATTTGATCACACGCAGTTACATCATTTTGTCGCATCACGGCGAATGATATTGCACGGCACTTCCCGTCGATGTACGCGACTCACGCAGGGGAAATCTGGGCGACTTCGCTTGCGATTTTTTGAGACTTCGACCACCTGTCGCCCCGCGCAACAAGGGCCGAGCACGGGCTCGACCCTTGTTGCGCGCTTCATCAATCAAGTTTTGACGCGCGCATCCGAGTGGCGCTGATGCTTACACGCAAATGGGCGTGCCTTCTGCGGCACCGGCTGCAACACCCGAGCCAACGCCGATCGTGCAGACCTTGGTCGTCGAGCTGTTTTTCGCCGTTGCCGTCCAACCTGTCGCAGTGCCGGTGAACGTCAGCGTGTTGCCCGAGGAACCGGTCGGCGCCACGAAGTTTGCGTAGGTGTTGTTGTCCGAGAACGAAGCTTCGGCGCCGGAGACCATGTTCCGGAGATCAGACTTCATGGACGTGATGTACGCCTTTTCCTTCGTCTGCGAGAACTTCGGAATCGCGATCGCGGCCAAGATGCCGATGATGACGACGACGATCAAAAGTTCAATGAGTGTAAATCCCTTGCGGCTCTTCGTCATGATAACAATCTCCAGTGAGGTGTGCGCAAGCGATCCGTGAGTGGTAACACCAGCGCTGACCCATGGTAAAGCAAAGCGCGGACCAGTCAGAGTTTCCGAGTCTATCTATAAGAGATGCAACGACTTACTGGAGTGTGGGCACAGTGCCGTTCGGGCGCCAAGTCTCTCATTTCACATGAAGTGTGGCGGTTTGCAAGGACCGAGCATGCATCGTCGTTAAGCCTCGTAACGTGCAAGTTTGCGATAGAGCGTCGACGGATCGATGCCCAGCATGTCGGCCGCGCGACTCTTGTTGCCGCCTTCGTTTTGCAAGACCCATTGGATGTACGCACGCTCAATGGCTTCGAGCGTGGGCGTCGAGGGGATACGGTCGCTTACCAGCGGTTCTGCGCGACGGGCCGTAACGCGTTCGGGAAGCGCTTCGGGAAACACTTCGTCGCCGTCGGTGAGGATCACCGCACGCTCCAGCGCGTTCTCGAGCTCGCGCACATTGCCTGGCCATTGATACGCCATCAATGCATCGAGCGTGGTTTCATGCAGCACCTTCACGCGCTCGTTACGTTGGACCGCACTCCGCGCCAAGAATGAATCAGCGAGAATGGGAATGTCGTCGGCGCGACTCCGTAACGGGGGCAAGTGGAGCGCGATGACGTTTAGGCGATAGTACAGATCGGCGCGAAAGTGTCCGCGCTTGATCTCTTCATCGAGGTCGCGATTGGTCGCGGCGATGACGCGCGTATCGACGGTGAGCGCTTCGGTGGCACCGACGGGAATGACTTCGCGTTGCTGCAGCACGCGCAACAATTTGACCTGTGTCGATGGCGTCGTTTCACCAATTTCGTCAAGAAAAAACGAACCGCTTTGCGCGGCGGCGAACAGCCCCGTTTTGTCTTTCACCGCACCGGTAAACGATCCCTTTACGTGACCAAACAGCTCGCTTTCGAGCAAGGACTCTGGCAACGCGCCACAGTTGATCGAAAGAAACGCGTTGTCGGTGCGGCTGGACAACTCATGAATGTAGCGGGCGACGACTTCCTTACCTGTGCCCGATTCGCCGGTAATGAGCACTGTCGATTCGGTTGGTGCAACTGTTTCTGCCAATCGCAGCGCATCTAACCACACTTTGCTTTTGCCAACCGGGCGCGCCGCAGCGGAGCGCTCGTGTTTGCGGATCTCTTGCTTCAGCACCGTGTTTTCCGCACGCAGTCGGCGATGTTCCGCCGCGCGACGCAGAATCGCGAGCAACTCGTCATTGCGAAATGGTTTTTGGATGTAGTAATACGCACCCTCGTTTACCGCTTGCATCGCCGATTGCAGCGTGGCTTGTGCGGTCATAAGAATCACTGGCAAATCGGCATCGGATTGACGCGCCGCGCCAAGCACTTGCACACCGCCGACATCCGGCATGCGAACATCGGTCAGCACGATATCGGGGCGCAGCTCAAGGATCTTTTCGATCCCTTGCTTGCCGCCCAGCGCCGTGTACGGCACAAAGCCTTCGTTCTTGAGCAGAATGCGCAACGAGTCAAGAATGCTGGACTCGTCGTCAACCACAAGCACTCGTGGTTTGAGATCCGTTGGCAATGCGGGAGCCATCATGCTGCCACTCCAAATTGAAAAGATGCGTGCGCGGGAAGCAGCACCGTGAAGCGCGTTCCGCGCGGTAGTGTATCCACCAACACCACGCCGCGATGCGCTTCGACGGCGCGATGCACGACAGGCAATCCGAGACCGGTTCCGCCCGGCTTTCCAGATACAAACGGTTCGAACAATCGTTCGCGTAATTCGAACGGAATTCCAGGGCCATCATCCGTCACACTGATCGCAATCCAACCATCTACATCGCCATCGGCGGCAGGCGGCAGCGGATGCGATTGACGTGTGGCGCGTTGCGCGCGCACCTCGATGTTGCCCGTGGCACCGACCGCTTGCACGGCATTGAGCACCAGATTGAAGATCGCGCGATGCATGAGATCGTCATCGCCTTCCACCGATGGCAAGCCTTCGTCGACATCCACCTGGAGCGACACGTTCGCGCCCTTGTCGGGGTGCGACGCCGCGAGCGTTGCTGCCGCCTGCACCATCGCGCGCACGTCCAACGCAGTCACGCGCGTGACCTTCGCGCGCGCAAAATCTAGAAAATCGGCGAGCAACCGACTGAGACGATCCGCCTCGCGAACCACCAGTGCGTGCAACACGCGCTCGTCATCGTCCGCTGGCAGTGCCGACAGGTCGCGACGTGCACCCAATTGCTCGGTCGCGCTGCGAATACTTGCCAGCGGATTGCGAATCTCATGCGCGAGTGATGCACTCAGCTCCGCGACGGCCTGCAAGCGTTCGGCGCGCACGTGCAGCGCCTGTAATCGTTTTGTATCAGAAATATCCTGAAAAATTGCCGTCGCACTGTGCCGATCGTTCCCTTCGGTACGATCCGAAACCGTCGTCGTAACGCCAATTTCAAATTCGTCGTTGCCGCGCTTGATGCGCCCTTCGGCGCGCGTAGTGCGAATACCATGCGTCGACGATTGCTCAAGCACGGCAGCGAGTTGCGCCGACACTGCGCGAATGCGGTCCAGTACGGGTCGTCCCGTAAACTCGCGCAGGTTGATGCCGAGTAGTTCGCTCGCTGCCGGGTTCGCGTAGAGCAATCGACCGCTGGGATCGACGGTCACGATGCCCGATCGAATTGTGCGCAAGATGTCGGCCGCCTCGAGCTGTACTTTGACCAACTGCGCGGCGAGTTCATCGCGACCAACGCCCGCTTGCCGTAAGCGAAGCGCGACAAGTCCTGATCCAATCGCCACCACTACAAAGACACTGATTTGCACCGCCATACCCACCGGTGCTACGCCCGGGCGAAGCCACAACACATCGGTCGCGTACAGCACGCATGCGCCCGCGGCGACGGCAAGTCCACCGCGAAATGGCAACAACAGCGCGGCGCTCGCGATCACTAAGATGTAAAGGGCGGCGAACTGCGAGCTCCATCCTCCGGTGATGTGCACAATCGCTGTAACCAGCCCTAAATCGACCGCACACTGCAACCCATAAAACCTCGGACCGTACGGGCGCTGCTCAATCTCCCCGTACATCGCGGATGCAACCGTCGCGAGCGTCGCAATCGCAAACGCGAGGGTCGCGATGAGCGTATCATTGGGCTCCGCGCGATTCCATACGAACACCGCGGCAACCAAGATCGCGCACGAGAGCACCACTCGGCCCAGCCAGACCCATCGCAACATGCGGCGAGGGTCGAGCATGCCTTGGATCGCGACCTGCGGATAGGCGGGCGTGTAGCGCAAGAAAAGCGGGGTTTCGCAGGATGCAAGAGAAGCAAAACCACCCGAAGTCTTGCAGATTGCACGATTCGGAGGTCTGTCCTACCCTGACGAATCACTCGCCTCACCGTTTCCTTTCAGTATGATTGCTGCCCTGCTCGCCACCCAAGGCCCTGAAGAGATCAGCACGTCAAGCGTCGGATTACGACTGGGCGTGGTGCTGGTGCTGGTGCTTATGAACGCGTTTTTTGTCGCCGCCGAATTTTCGATGGTTGCCGTGCGGCGCAGTCGGATCGATCAGATGGCGTCCGAGGGCGATCGCTCTGCGCAAGCGGTGCAGCGCGCCCTGGTCCGGTTAGACCGATACATCTCGGGAACGCAACTCGGTATCACGCTTGCGTCGCTGGCGCTGGGCTGGATCGGCGAACCTGCCGCCGCCATGTTGGTGGACCGCGTGCTCGGACTCGTTGGCGTGCACCCGTCGCCGGGCGCGGTACACAGCGGCGCGGCGATCGCGGTCGCGTTTCTCGGGATCACGTTCTTGCACATCGTGCTTGGAGAGTTGGCACCAAAGTCGATTGCATTGGGCTCGCCTGAAGTCGTGAGTCGGTTCCTCGTACGTCCGCAGATGTTGTTCTCGCGGGTGATGTCGCCGTTTATCAGTTTGTTAAATCACTCGGCGATCGGACTGCTCAAACTGTTGCGCGTCGAGCCAGCGCATGAGGGCGGTCAGGTGCACTCGCCCGAAGAGCTACGGCTCCTCGTCATGCAAGCGCGCGCGCACGGCACACTGAACGAATCAGACTCAGCGATGTTGGCCGGTGTGTTTGATTTTCATAACAAGAAAGCGATTGATGTCATGCGTCCTCGTACGGATATGGTGGCCATCGCCGAAGACATTGATCGCACGGAGTTGGTGAATATCCTGAGGCGTGAGCGGTATTCGCGCTATCCGGTGTATCACGAGACCACGGATGATGTGGTCGGCGTGTTTCTCGCGAAAGATTTCTGGTTGCACGAACATCCGGAGACGTTCGAATTGCGCGAGCATTTGCGCGAACCGTTGTTTGTGCCGGCGACGCGCTCGGCCGAACGGGTGCTGGATGATTTGCGTCGCACACGTGCGCATATGGCGGTGGTGCTGGACGAGTACGGTGGCACGGCAGGCATTGTGACGATGGAAGATCTGATCGAAGAGGTCGTTGGCGACATCGTCGATGAATACGATCAGCAGTCGCGCGATGCGTTGGTGTTGAACGGCGTGCTTGAGTTGGCG
>JANXUN010000505.1 GCA_025356185.1 Gemmatimonadaceae bacterium | reverse complement strand
CCCGAGCGATTGCAGCGGCGGGAATGACGTGCTACAGCGGCGGATTGTAGACGAGCCGAACGCTATTGTCTCGGCCGCTGACGTTGATCACGCGTCCGACAAATTTTCCCGATTGCACTTCGCGCGCGATGCTGAGAAACGTCTTGGGAAAATCGATTGCGACGCTCGCCAACACGATATCCGGCGCGACGGCGCGTTGATCAACGTTGGATCCAAAGATGTAGATGTGCTTCTCTTTTGCGGCTTGAAAAATGCCGAGTCCGGCCGCGTCTGCGTTTTGAAAGATGATGTCCGCACCACGTGCGATTTGCGCGAGCGCTTGTTCTTTGCCGGCGCTCACATCATCCCAATTGCCGATGTACGACGTCAGCACTTTGACCTTGGGGTTTGTGAATGCCGCGCCCCGAGCGAATGCAGTGAAGCTGATTTTCACAGGCGGCATTTCCTGTCCGCCGATCACACCAACCACGTTGGACTTGGTTGTTGCGCCGGCAATCATGCCTGCCTGGAATGAGGCTTCCTCGAAGGCAAAGCTGACTCCGGCGATGTTGGCACCGGTGACGCGGCCCGAGGTGACGACATAAACCGTTTTCGGGTATGAGGGCGCCACACGCCTTGCGGCGTCTTGAAATTCAAAGCCATGTCCGAAGACGAGTGCGTACCCCTGAGCGCCGTACTGACGAAAGTTTTCCTCGTAATCGGCGGGCGTTTTGGTCTGGATATTGGAAATCTTTGCGCCCATCGAGTCGCGCACGGTGACAAGCCCGTCGTAGGCGCCGCCGTTCCACCCCTGATCCGAGATCGGTCCGGACGTGAGCAGTGCGACACGGAACGACGCTGTGGTGGCTGCACTCGAGTCGCCGGCAGCGATATGTTCTTTGGTACCAGCGCCGCACGCGACCGCCACTAGCGCTGAACAGAGCGCAGCGATTTTACGAATTTGCCTGACGATGATCGTTAACTGTCCCATGTATGCCCCAAAAGTGTCGCGTTTATGGTGCTATTAATCGAGTTTGACTCCAAGCAGTTCGACGACGCGCTCGAGATCATCGTTGGAGAAGAACGCAATTCGCACCTCTCCACGATCCCGACCGGACGCATGGATTTGCACGCCGGTCTGGAGTTTTTTGCGAAGCAGTTCTTCAAGGCGGCGGATCTCTGCGCTGGATGCGTTGCCGGGTGATGCGGTGGATGTCGAAGTTGGCTTGCGTCCGGTCGTTGGCGCTTTGGCGCGGCCGGTCTGTACACGGCGTTCCACCTCCCGCACAGAAAGGCCATTGGCTACGGCTTCTCGGGCCAGGTCGGTCATCGCACGTTCGAGGCCGAGTGGCAGGAGTGCGCGTGCGTGACCAGCGGTGAGCTGCTTTTCTTGGAGCATGCGACGTACGGCTGCGGGCAATTGGCGCAGGCGGAGCGCATTTGCAACCGTCGACCGGTCCTTTCCAACGACGTCGGCTACTTCTTGTTGTGAGAGCTGAAAATCATCGACCAATCTCTGATAGCCGTCGGCTTCTTCGATTGGATCGAGGTCGGCGCGTTGCAGGTTCTCGATCATGGCCAGCGTGAGCAGCGTGCGATTATCGGTTTCGCGAACGATGGCTGGGATTTCGGTCCAGCCGAGTCGTGAGGCGGCGCGATAGCGACGCTCGCCGGCGATCAGCTCGTAGCCGCTGCCGCTGGGTGCTGGTCGCACGGTAATCGGTTGAAGCAAGCCACTGACGCGAAGGCTGGACTCGAGGTCAGCTAACTCATCGGGGCGGAACTCTTTGCGCGGCTGATATGGATTGGGCCGAATGGATGCTATGGGCAACTGACGGAGAGCAGTTGTCGGTGTTTCTTCGGTGTGCGTCGCACTGGCTGCCGCCGTCGCCTCTCTAGAGGGTTCGCGTCGCGCCAACAGCGCATCGAGTCCGCGGCCCAGTCGGCGTGGAGTTTCTGGAGGATTCATTGAAGGTCTGCCGAAATGCGGTGGGAGGCTTCTTGGAGCGGCGCCTGAGATTTTGCGGCAGTGAGTGCTACGAGTCGGTCTCTGTCGATTAGCTCGCGTGCGATCGCCATGTATGATCGTGCGCCGATCGACGCGACGTCGTAGACCACGATGGGTTTGCCGAAGCTTGGCGCTTCTGCGAGGCGAATATTTCGCGGAATCATCGTCGTGAAGACGCGATCGCCGAAGTGGGCACGGGCATCAGCTTCGACTTGGCGGGAGAGATTGAGGCGCGCGTCGTACATCGTGAGGAGCACACTATCGATGTAAAGCGCGGGGTTGAACGATTCTTGAACGCGCTGCACGGTGGCCATGAGTTGCGAGAGTCCTTCGAGGGCGTAGTACTCGCACTGGAGGGGAATAAGCAGCGCGTCAGCCGCAACCAGCATGTTGAGTGTGATGAGCGTGAGCGACGGCGGACAGTCGATGAGGATGTAGTCGTATCGATCGCGAACCGGCTCGAGCACGTGACGCATGCGCATGACGCGGTTGTCGTCATCGACCAGCTCCACCTCAGCACCGGCGAGATCTGGCGTGGCTGGCATCAGGTCGAGGTGACGAAAGTGCACGTTTTTGACGATCGCCTCGTCGAACGTGGCGTCGCCAATAAGCACGTCGTATGTCGTGGCGGCGTGTCCGCTGCGGGGCAGTCCACTGCCACTCGTCGCGTTGCCTTGTGGGTCTGCGTCGATCAGGAGTACGCGTTCTTCAGCAACCGCGAGCGAGGCGGCGAGATTTACGGCGGTGGTGGTCTTCCCTACTCCACCTTTTTGATTGGCGATCGCGAGAATTCTGCCCACAGATATCGACGACTATGAATGAGGGGTGCGCTGGGTGCGACGTCCCGCTAGTCCGCGAGGAATCCGCGGCGGGGAGCGGAAGTATAGGCGAACCCCACCGACCTAACCATGATGGATTTCACGCCACGTGTACCGGCGCACTGTTTCACGTGGAACAGTGTGAGAAACTCACGAATGTGAGGAGGGCACGCGCGAAAAACGCCGCGTCCGACTATCGGACGCGGCGTTTCACGTGAAACAGCAACGGGTTGCGAGCTTTCTATCGCGCGCGTTCGAAGCGCCACCGCGTGGAGACTGAGATGGCAACCGTCGTTGTTCCCTCACTAATCGGTGCCGGAGCGCCGCCCGCGTCCATCTTGGCCATTGCCATCATTTGGCGCGGCATGGGTCGCTCAAACTCGTTGATGTTGATCTCGAGCAGCTCAGCCACCTGCCCTCCGGCAGCCTTCGCGGCGACGTCGGCCTGGCGTCGTGCCGACTCGATGGCCTGAGCGAGCGCCTGATCGCGGGCTTTCGAGGGGTCTTTGAGAGTGAAATCGAGACCCGTCACCGTGTTTGCACCACTCGCGAGCGCGGCGTCGATGATGGGGCCTGCCTGTTCGAGTTTGTCGGTCACCACCTGCACCACGTTGCTCACCTGATATCCGTCGATCACCACCCGCTTTTCTTTGTCATCGTAACGCTGCACGGCCGACACGTTGTAGTTGAGCGTCGTGATCTGGGTTGCGGCGATGCCCAGTGCTTTGATCGCCGCGAGGATGGCGGTCTGTTTCTTGTTGTTTTCAGCCGCCGCCGCAGCCGCCGTCTTTCCCCGGGTCTCAACGCCGACCTGCACTCGGGCGCGATCAGGCGTGACTTGCACGTCGCCACGTGCCGAGACGGTGATTTGCGGTGGCACTGAGGGTTGTGCCGACTGTGCGCCGCTAGTCTGAGCGGCGCCGGCGACCAGCGCGGCGACGACGGACGCCTGGCCAAGTCGGCGAATAGTTCTAAATCGGCGTAATTGGTTCGTATGCGAACGTGTCATACCTTCTCCATGTATTGCGGGATGCTGCAAGTACCCGGTAAGACGTGCTCCGAGCCAAAAGTTGCACACAGATTGTCAGCAATCCTACGCTAAATGGCCGCGAAATGGTGCGCGAGTGCTCAAAATGGAGAATCGGCGAGCCTCTCACGGCCTATTATAAGCGGGACTAGGCGGTTTCGCCTACGAATTTACAACACCATCATTCATACATTATAGAAACACTAACAAAACATTTACATAAAAACCAGTCAAACTCAAAATATCGGAACTGACGGAGCCCTCGGCATGCAGAGAAACCAGAAACTGACTGACACGGATGACACGGATTAACAGCTCTGATGAACACCGATACAGCAACCGCTCTTTTTAGTGGTTCATCCGTGTAAATCCGTGCGTTTCCGCGTCATCCGTGTCAGTCAGTTCCTGCAATCCCCGCGCGCGAACAGAACTACGCAGTGCGGCGCTGACGTTCGAGCTCGAACACGAGATTCTGCAAATCGGACGGACTGATGCCGGGAATTTGCGATGCGTCGCCCAGCGACGCCGGACGCAACGCGTCAAGCTTGTGGCGCGCTTCCGTCGACAACGTGCGCATCGACATGAAATCGAGATCGCGCGAGAGTGGCATTGCACTCAATGTTCGCAATCGATCGGCACGCGTGCGCTCACGTTCAAAATATCCAGCGTATTTGATTTCCAATTCCGCACCAATCACTGCTTCAATCGGCAATGCTTCACCCACGTGCATCGCTGCAAACACATCACGCAACGCCACACCAGGGCGCTTCGCAATTTCCGCGGCGCGCACCGCATGCACCAATGGCGCCGATTGTGCCGCTTCAAGTAACGATGCTACGCGATCCGGCGGAACGCTCGTCGACTCAGCCAACGCAATCGCCTCGCGCACGCTCGCCACACGCGACTCCGCACGATCGCGCTCCGCCGCTGAATACAAGCCCGCGTGCATCGCAATCGCCGACAACCGCGCGATCGCGTTGTCTTGACGCACCGTGAGGCGAAATTCACTGCGCGATGTAAACAACCGATACGGCTCGTCCACACCACGCGTAATAAGATCGTTGACGAGTACGCCGATGTAACTCGACTCGCGTCCAAGAATGATCGGTTCGCGTTCCTGCACCCAACGCGCCGCGTTCAATCCTGCAATCGTGCCCTGACCGGCAGCTTCCTCGTAACCGGTGGTGCCGTTGACTTGACCAGCAAACCACAAGCCACCAATCGCGCGCGATGCGAGCGTCGCGTCCAGTTGCGTGGGCGGGTAGTAGTCGTACTCAATGGCGTAACCCGCGCGCGTCATGCGCACATGCTCGAGCCCCTTTACCGAGCGCAAAATCGCGAGCTGCACGCGCACAGGCAGCGACGTCGAGAGTCCGTTGACGTACAACTCGTGCGTGTCGTGACCTTCGGGTTCTAGGAACAGTTGATGACGTTCCGCCTCTGGGAAACGCACGATTTTGTCTTCGACACTGGGACAATAGCGCGGTCCGCGCGACGCGATCGCACCACCATACATAGCCGATTCGGCGATGTGTTCGGCGATGATCGACGTGCCCGCGGCTTCTAAATGCGTGATGTAACACGGCAGCTGATCGGGATGCCGCGTGACATGACCAGCACGACGTGGCGACTCCCAAAAGTGCGACCACGAATAGTCAAACGTTTCGATCTCGCTGAGTTGCTTTGGCAACGTATCAAGCGCAACGGAACGTCCATCAACGCGCGGCGGTGTGCCCGTCTTAAATCGGCCAGTCGTCAGTCCGACGGCATCGAGCTGCGCACCGAGATGTGTGGACGCGGCTTCACCCGCGCGTCCACCACTCACTTTAGTGTCAACACCGATGTGCATTTGTCCGCGACCAAACGTACCCGTCGTGAGTACCACCGCGCGCGCACCAAAGCGACGACCTTCAATCGTTTCAACTCCAAACACACGCGCGCCGGTCTCGTCAAACAACAAGCGCGCAACCATGCCTTGAATTGTGCTCAGATTCGGCTGTGCTTCGAGCAACATCCGAACCGCTCGGCGATACAGTCCGCGATCACACTGCGCGCGTGGCGCCCACACGGCGGGGCCTTTGCCGGTGTTGAGCATACGGAACTGCAACGTCGCCATGTCCGTCGCGCGCGCGATGATGCCGCCTAATGCATCGACTTCACGCACCACGGTGCCTTTGGCAATGCCACCAATTGCTGGATTGCACGACAGTTGTCCGATCTGCTCGAGCGCGCCGGTTATCAGCGCGACCTGCGCGCCGGATCGCGCCGCAGCGACCGCGGCCTCGGTGCCCGCATGTCCACCGCCAATGACAATGACGTCAAAGGAAGCTTCGAGTGCGGCAGCAGTCGGTGAGGCAAGGCGATCAGACATCCCGCAAAATACTCACTCTGCGACTTCGTTTCTCAGAAATCGTTCCGCGAAATCGCTTGCATTGATTTTGTGCGCCCTTTTCCAGTGCAGCGCGTCTTGAAATCCGATATCATTTCCCGTTTGCCAGTCTCGTAGTTCAAACCGACGACCCTCGATCTGCCCGATGCCTCTTCCCATCGACAACACCGCTCCCAGCCTGCTCATCCGCCGCGACGCGTTCGAGCGCGCCGGAATGACGCGTCAGGCATTTGACGAAGCACTAGGGCTGACACCCGAGGAGTTTCGCATGGAGGGTGCGCTGATTGTCATTGGTCCACTGGTCGGAGAAGACACGCTCACCGACCTGATCGCTCGCTGCGAAGACGCGGGGCTGGTCTACTTTGACGACTTTTTTGAGCTGAGCGGCAACTGGCCGGAATGGCTCGCGCTTTTTGCAATGGATCGTTCGTAGTCGGACGGTGCGAACGCGATAGGAGCCGCTGAGCGGCGTAGCACACCTTCCCATCCACAATCCAGGCACCAGCTGCGCCGAAAGCGTGGGCCAAGTAAGCGCCACCAGCCGTCGCGCTGGATGGCCAGCGTGTCACCGTCGCACATCGTGCAGCGATCGCCATCCGGAATCATGATGATGAACGCTTTCGTGGCGATGTAAATAAAGCAAATCCGAATGACGAGAATAACGGCGATGAACTCCCACGCGTCGGTCCACGTCCACGAGTTGGCCATAGCGACGCGCTACAATCGCTCTTCGACGTGGGCCCACGATTCCACGAACGCAACGCCATTCTCAACGCGATCAATCACCACGTCAGTACCAGCGGACATCGTGTCGCCATTGATATCACGCGCAGGCAATTCGAACGTGCCATCGTCCAACGAATAGCGAAGTGCACCGACCCCAAACTCTGGTATGTCCGTCGTGATTTGCCCGAGCGTGCCTTGCAGCGCAAAGCGCTCGTCGATGTGCTCGGCGCGTGCACCAGGGATCGCCCACTTCGCGAGGAGCAAGGTTTGCAGGCCGAACGCCGCCCCGGCAATCGCGAACGCGATGACGAGTTGCATCGCCGTCGACAGTGACGTTCTACTCGCGAGCAGATACGCCGTCAGTCCAAAGCCTACACAACTCGCGGCGAACGTCGCGCGATTAAACAACGGCGATGGTTCGACTGACGGACCGTGCGCGCTGAGTCGCTCGGTGCCATAGAGCATTGCGTACACGCCGAGGACGAGGCCGAACACGAGAACGGCGAGTGAGGCAATAATCACGAGCGGGTCAGTGCCTCACGGGTGGAGAGTGAATCGTCGTGCTGAGGTGCGTGGTGCGACGCATGTCGTGCGGCGTGGTGACCGAGAAACTCCGCAGCGCGCCACTCTCCATAGTACCACGGGTTCCACGGCCGCGTGCCAGCGGTGAATCCCACGTGTCCGCCGCGTTCGGGAAACTCGATCGTGAGTGCGGGATTGTGCTGCGCGATCGTGCGCACATGATCGAGGACATCGGCGGGCAAAAACGGATCGTCGACGGCGCTTAAAAGCAGCGTCGGGAGGCGAATGTCCTTCAGATACTGCAGGGCGCTCGCGCGAGCGTAGTAGTCGGCGGCGTCGCGAAAGCCGTGCAATGGTGCGGTGAAAAGGTCGTCAAATTGCCAGAGCGTTTTCGCGCGCGTGACCGATGTGAGCGGTGAGAGTTCTAGGTGGCGCGCGATTTTTTCGAGCGCTTTCGGAATAAGCGACTTGAGGAAGAACCACTCGTAGACGGCTCCAAAGCCACGTCCGAGGTGCCGAGATGCCCGGGCGAGATCGAACGGCGTGGAGATGGCGACCGCGCTTGTGAGATTCGTCGGCGTATTATTGCCGAGCTCGCCAAGCATTTTGCAAAGAACATTGGCTCCAAGCGAGACGCCGATGAGGCCCAGCGGCGCGTTGGGAAAGTCAGCCGTAAGTCGTTCTATGACAAACCGTGCGTCGGCGGTTTCCCCTGAGTGGTAAGAGCGCGCGAGACGGTTCTGCTCGGAACCACATGTGCGAAACAGCAAGAGATCGGCGCCGCAACCGCGGGTTTTAGCTTCGCGAAAGAGCCCTTTGGCGTAGTGCGAGTGGGCGCCGCCCTCGAGGCCATGCAGGAGGAGTATTCTGGGTGCGTCTGGCGACGGTGCGTCGAGCCGGACGATCTCGAGGAAGTCGCCGTCGGGAGTGTCCCATCGCTCGGTTCGAGTGGCAATGCGCGGCTCGCGACGACCGACGCGGCCCCAGAGGGTGGCGGTGTGCGGATTGCGGAGCCACCAGGCGGGCGCGTAAGCGCCCGCAGAAGGGAGAGACAAGACGGGAGACCGGAGACGGAACGGCGAGACGGAAGACGGAAGACGGAAGACGGAAGACGGAAGACGGGAGACGGGAGACGGGAGACGGGAGACGGACAGCAAAACTGGGATTGGCAGCGCGCGGCGCGAACGGCGATGCTTACATGATGAGCGAAAGCTGTCCGACATCCAATACGCTGTTTATTGCGGCCGCACTCATCGCACTGCTCGGCGCGTTCGTGGCAGGCATGGTCGGGCACGGCGCGTTGCGGCCGCTGCTCGAAGCGCGCGGTGTATCGCCGTGGCGCGTGCGCGATTCGCTGGGGAGCCTGCCGCTCGTGCTTATCGGCAGCGCGTTGTTGTGCGGCGTGAGCGCATGGGTGGTCGTGTCGATTGCGATGTCGTGCACGGTAACCACGCCAACCGTGGTTGGATTGGCCATTGTGGCGAGCGCGTCGTACGTGATGATTCGACTGGGACTGCGCGCGCTCGGCAAGCTGGTGTAACGCGAGCGCGCGTCACGCGCGGATCGTTGTGCGCGCCGTGCCATGAAAATATCGTCACGCGAGCGAAGTGGTCACGCGCTTAGAAGAGAAACGGGATCGCCTGAAACTGTTTGCTCACCAGCCACGCGCCGTTGCGTCCGCGGATGTAGCCGACTTTTGTCGCGCCCCAACTGAGATAACCGCCGTAGCGTGCGTGGTCTTCCCACGGCGTGACTAGCGCGCCGTTACGATCACTCGCCGTGAGCATTCCCGCCGACCAATACGACGGAAACACAATGCCGCGAATGCCTGTCGCACCGAACTGTTTTCCGAAGAGATAACGTCGCAGACCAAACTCGGTGGCGGACACCGGTTGCACGCGATTGTTGGCGCGGGTGACGTACGCGGGCACGTATGAGGCAACCACTTCCCACGCACTTGGTCCTTGCAACGGATCGGCGCGAAAGCCGGGAAGCCATCGCTGCGCCGCATAGTTGAGCAACACTTCGACGCCATTCAACTTGGCCGATGTGGGCCCAAGTTTCCGCTCGTATTTGGCGAGTCGATCGAGTGCGCGATCGCGCGCGGCCACCGTCGTCAGCCCTTGTGTCGTGGTGAGCATGCGCGTGAGTGCTGTGCGCGTTTCTTGCGGCAGCGCATCACGCGTAACCGCGCGTACGGTGTCTTCGAGCACGGCGGCGCGAAATTCTTGCATCGCGTCAAATATTTCCAAGCGATTGGCGGTGTTGCCGCTGGTGTGCAACCGCGCCACGGCGGCAAGCGGCGCATGCGAATCTCCATAAAGCGCACGCAGCGAAAACGCGGCGAAGAGCGGATCGCAGATGGTCGATGCACTAAGCTTCACGGCGGTGGTGTCGCTCGCTAACGCGCCCATGATCGCGGGCGACCCGATCACGGCTTTCGTGAGCGTGCAGTACTCGCCGACGTGCAACGAATCGGCGCGCGCGAGCAGCATCGCGTCGGCCGTCCGCGGCGCAGCTGGTTGCGCGTGCATTACGCGCACCGTAACACACAGCAACACCAACTGCGCGACGAGGTGTAGTCGGCGACTCATGTCAGCACCATCGTGCGAAGCTCGCTGGCTTCGGTATCGATATACGCCGTCCACGAGTGCGGATCGTTGGCCGATGGACC
>JANXUN010000502.1 GCA_025356185.1 Gemmatimonadaceae bacterium | reverse complement strand
CTCGGGCGACACCGGACTCTTTCCGGGAATGCGCGAGATCGGTGCGCGCTTTGGCCCTTTCGATTGCACGCTCATTGAGGTTGGTCAGTACCATCGCGCGTGGCCCGATTGGCACAGTGGACCGGAGCAGGCGGTACAGGCGCATGCGATGGTGCGCGGCACAGTGCTGCTACCCGTGCATTGGGGACTTTTTCGGCTTGCCTATCACGGATGGACGGAACCGATCGAGCGCGCAGTGGCGGCGTCACGTGCGAGTGGTGCGGTGATCGCGACGCCGCGACCAGGAGAAAGCATCGAACCGACGTTACCGCTGACGACTACGCGTTGGTGGCCCACGCTTCCGTGGCATACTGGCGCCGAGGATCCGATTCGGTCGTCGGGGATGCGCTAGAAGAAATCCTGTAACCAGGTTTTGACGCGGCCAGCAAACTTGTCGACACCGCCACCACTCATTGACGTGCGACGGGTAACGACGCCACTCAGTGCAATCCGATGCGCGCCGTACAGCGCGAGTCCGGCGACCGTAGCAAATCGCGGATCGGAGATCTGCTCAACCAGTCCACCGATCTTTGCGCCAGGCTGTCCCACGCGCACGCCGAGCCCGAAGACGTCGGCTGCAAGATCGGTGATCCCTTCGAGTGACGCGCCGCCGCCCGAGAGCACGATGCCGGCGTTGAGCTTGCCCGCGAATCCCGCTGTCTGAATTTCGCGCTGCACTTTGTCGAAGATTTCATCCATGCGCTGATGAATGATGTGCGTCATCAGTTCGCGCGAGAGATGCCGTTCGGCATGCGTCGACGTCGCGGGAACCGCAATGAGCTGATCGACAGTCATCAGGGGTTCGTATGCGCATCCGTACGCTTCCTTGAGCTGCTCAGCGTCGTGCTGCGTCACGCCAAGTCCCTGCACCAAGTCGCTCGTTACGGCATTACCACCGTACGAAATCGTGCACAGATGACGGATCTTGCCCTCATGAAACACGGCTAAGTCGGTACTGCCTGCGCCCAGTTCGATAAGCGCCACGCCGAGTTCTTTTTCTTCTTCGGAGAGCACAGCGAGCGCGCTGGCGAGCGGTTCGAGCACAAGATCCTTCACCTTGAGACCGGCGCGTTCGATGCTCTTGCGCAGGTTCATGGCGGGTGAACTTCCGATAGTGACGAGATACATCTCGGTCTCTAACCGCGTGCCGATCATGCCGACCGGATCGCGAATGCCGTCGGCCTTGTCGACGCGATACTCCTGTGGGATCGCGTGCAAGAGCTCGCGGTCCTGCGGAATCGCCATCGCGCGCGCGACTTCGTTCACGCGCTCGACGTCGGCGCGCTGAATCTCGTCGCCGCTAATTGCCACCACCCCCGTCGAGCACATGGCACGCACATGTTCACCAGCGATCCCGACGTACAACGATTCTGGCGCAACGCCGGCGATTTTTACGGCATCGTCCACGGCTTTCCGAATCGACCGCGTGGCTTCTTCAATGTCGGAGACGACACCACGTCGCAAACCCATCGTCCGCGTGCGTCCAACGCCCAAGATTTTAAGCGTTGGCGCGCGTCGCAAATCGCCGTGCACCGACGCGACCACCGCAGTGGTGTGCGAGGTGCCGATATCGAGTGCGGCGAGGATAGGATCGGTGGTCATGGCTGTCTGGCAATCACTTGGTCGCGAAAGCGGAGGTCAAGTTCAACCGCGCGCAGATGATTCCGCGCGAGATCCGCTTCCACAGGTAATATGTCCTTAAATCGCGCCACGGTCACGTCGGCGCTTGTGCGAACAATCAACGTGTTTTGCATCGCTGGCCCTGAGGCGCCGACGGCGCCACCGGTCAACGTGAACCGCAACTCGTCGGCGCCGACGCGGCGCGACGACGAAATGCGCGCGGATATCGCTGGAGCGTTCGCTCGTAGGCCGTCGAGCGTTGCCAGCAACGCGCTGTCGGCGGTCAGTGCAACCGGGAGGTCGAGAGGAATTACCGCCAGATCAATCGGCAACACAGCACCAGTGACATCTGCCGGCCGCAGCATTCCCCGCGAGGGCACCAGTGCCACGGGAACGCGCTCGGTCACGTGCACCCGAATCGTGCCGGGCAAATCGCGTTCTACTTGCACGCGACTCACCATCGGATGTTCGGCAATGCGCGCGACAAGTGAATCGAGCGGCTGCCACACCGATTGGGTGGTGTCCACACGAAGTCGCTGCACCAATTCAGCGGCTTTCGCAAAGCGGACACCATCAAACGCAATGGTGCGCACGTGAAAGAAATCAAGCCGTGACAGGACACGTGGCCCCCAGAGCGGTGATGCAACCAATGCGATCGCCGACAACAGCGTCGAGACGATGATCGTGCGACGCAACCACCGAGGCCGATCTCGCCACGCGGTCGTGCTTGACACGGCGCGCAATCGGCGTGCGGCGTCGTTCGTTTCGGGCATCGCATCAGGTGCTGCGCGCGTCTCGAACGGCATAGAAGGTCGGACGCCCACGGTCATGCGTGCAGCAGCGATAAAAGTTCAGGACCGGTTTGCGTGATGTCGCCGGCACCCATCGTCAACACGACATCGCCGTCGCGCACACGCTCAAGCAGCGCATTGGCGGCGGCGGCGCGTGGTCCGCTCCACTGCACAACACCAACGGGCATGCGATCTCCGATGAGCGCAGCTGTCACGCCCGGTTCCGGCTGTTCGCGCGCGCCGTAGATGTCGCAGAGCAGCACGACGTCGGCCTTAGACAGCGCCGTTGCGAAGTCTTCTGCCAGGTCACGCGTGCGAGAGTAGAGATGCGGCTGAAACACCAGAACGATTCGTCGACCAGGAAAAGCGTGTCGGGCGGCAGCGAGCGTCGCTGCCACTTCGGTCGGATGATGTGCATAATCATCAACAATGTCGATGCCGCGCACCACACCCAGTCGCTGAAAACGTCGCTCGACGCCGTGAAAGCTCGCCAGCCCTCGCGCCATATCTGCCACTGTACATGATAGCGAGAGTCCTACGCCGATCGCCGCCAGCGCGTTTCGCACGTTGTGAACGCCAGGCACGTGCAGTTCCACGGCGCCCAAACGCTCGCTATCAAACTCCACGGTGAAACGAGACCCCGTCGACGTGAACTCGAGGGCTCGCGCAATCAACCGAGCGTCTTTCGCATGCGGCGCGTCGTGGTCACCCGGCAACGTCACGGAGTACGCAATGACTTCGGCGGCGGGAGACAGCGTGATCGACATCGCTCCGGCGTCGTCGGCGCAACGAATCACGGTGCGAGCGGGCGCGACAAACTGCGAGAACGCGCGCTCGATATCGGCGAGATCCTTGTAAATGTCCAAGTGATCGGCTTCGACGTTGAGCACCACCGCGACGGTGGGATCGAGCGCGAGGAAGGAGCGGTCATATTCATCGGCTTCAACGACATACGTCGCGTCAGCTGATGTGCTCGCGCCGAGTCGAAGATTTCCATTCCAGTGCGCAACGCGACCACCAACGACCCCAGTGGGATCGCGGCGTGCCGCCGCGAGCGCCTCTGTGACCATCACCGTTGTTGTGGTCTTGCCGTGCGTGCCTGCGACGCCGACAAGGGTTCCGCCGCTCACGGCTTGCGCGAGCGCCTCGGCGCGACGAATGAGGGGAACACCTTTATTTCGCGCTGCAACCATCTCCGCCTGTTCGTGCGGAATTGCCGACGAATAGACAACCGCGCGCGCGCGCTCGAGCATCTGCGTGTTGTGTGCGGCGACTACGATGCCTAAGGCGACAAGATCTGGAGCGCCCTGAGGATTGGCGTCGGTTCCCTGCACTATCACACCACGTCTTTTCAACAATTCAGCGAGCGCACTCATTCCGGCACCGGCAATGCCGATAAAGTGCACAGGGCGAGGGTCAGTCGCATCGAGCAGCAGCGTGGTCATTCGGCAATATCGCGTATCGTTCTCTCGAAAGTCTAATCGGCGTGAATTTCATGATTTGTGGAAATCTACTTTTCGTGATAGTTGCTACAATGTTGATAGAAATCGACTGACACGGATGACACGGAAACCACACAGGATCAACATCGATTTGTACGGTGTATGCGAAAGAGACGGCCTACACCACACATTTATTTTTCGCAGTTAATTTTGTTTACAAATATCGTAGCTGTAGAGATGTGAACGGATCTCGACAACGTCACGGAGCGATCCGTGTAATCAGCCGTTCAAATCCGTGTCATCCGTGCCAGTCAGTTACCCATCGCGCGGCATGCGACCAGAACGTCGCGACGCGCGTGCATAACCACAAACGTGATATTAGCGCCGTGCAAAGAACCGAGCGATCGCGGCAGCGATGTCGTCAGCCGCGTCTGGTTTCGCCCGCGCGAGTGCAGCACGTTGCATCGAATCCAGCCGCGACGGGTCCACGCGTAGATCACGGAGAATGCCTTCCAGCCGTGCAACGTTTAGCTCTGACTGCGGCAGCGCGATCGCCGCGCCGACCGATGCGACCGCGTTCGCGTTGAACGTCTGATGGTCCTGAGCAGCCGTTGGCAACGGCACCAGCACCGAAGGAATGCCCCACGCGCACAGCTCGGCGATCGTCATGGCGCCCGCGCGCGTCACGGCGATATCGGCCGCCGCATATGCGTCGGCGATGGGTGAGAGATACGGGCGCACGCGAACCATCGATGACTCATGCGATACGAACTTTTCTGCCTGCGCGCTTCCAGTGGCCCAGATCAGCGCAACGCCGCTTGGCAAACCGGCCGCGCACCACTGCGACATAACCTCATTCAGCGCGCGTGCGCCTTGACTGCCGCCCACACACAGCACCACAAACGAGTCGTTCGGAAGATTCCAGGCTGTCCGAGCCGCTTCGCGTGTCACACGTGTGGTGGGAGGTGGCTCAATCGGAGATCCCAGCGCCTGCACGTCGGCGCCTGCCCGCGGTGTGAGTGTGCCTGATGCCTCGGGAAAGCCCAGATAGATCGCATCCGCGCCGCCCGCAAATGCACGCGTCGTGAGTCCCGGATGACTGTCGGGCTCGTGCAAAATTGTCGGGACACCGTGTGCTCTGGCCCACGCAAGCGCGACGCCAGCTGCGTAGCCGCCGGTTCCCACGACGGCGCTGGGGTGCGCGATTGCCGCAGCCCGACTCAGTCCGCGCCACGCGCTGACTGCGCCCATTGCGGTCCGCCAATTATTCCATGGAGTACGGCGATACAGAGGATGCAAATCCAACAGCAGGTGCGGGAATTCACTACGCGGGAGAATTTCGCGCTCAATGCCGCGCTGCGCACCAACGAACACCGGCGCCCAGTTGTTGTCGCGTCGGACCAAGGCCCGTGCAATCGCGAGGCCGGGATACAGGTGCCCGCCGGTGCCGCCGCCCGCAAACCAAATGGTGCGCGATTCGCTGCGTACTGGCGTCGTTGCAGACGACACGTCGCTCGGCACTACGCGGGCCGAGCGACGAGTGGATCGGTGGCAGTGACGCCGTACACGCGTTCCTTCGCACTGCCGATGTTCACCAAGATGCCCGTCATGGCCAGCGTGAGCACGAGATTTGATCGCCCATACGACACAAACGGCAGCGTAAGTCCCGTGTTGGGGAGTAGTCCGATCAATACACACAGGTGAATGAACGCCGTGAAAACGGTCGTAAATGTGAGTCCGATAGCGAGCAGTGAGCAAAATTGAGATCGCGCGTTCCGTGCAATGCGAAAGCCAAGCCACCCGTACAGCGCAAATGCAATGGTGATACCGGCCATCCCGACAAAGCCAAACTCCTCGCCAACCACCGAACCGACGAAGTCGTTGTACGCCAGTGGTAGCCAGCCACGTTGTTGATTGCCTTGCCCAAAGCCGACGCCCAGCACGCCTCCCGAGCCGACGGCGATGAGCGATTGATGCTGTTGGTCTGACGTAGGCGATGTCTTTTTCGCCGAGTCTGATTCTTCGTGCGCGAGGAAGCTGCGCATGCGTTCCACTACGTACTTGCTGTGCGACGCTTGCTGCAGCAAGAGCGGCACGGCGAGCGCGCTCAAGAAAATGAAGTGCGCGACACGTGCGCCTCCAACAAACAACAGCACAGCCATAAGCAAGCAAAACATCATGGCCACCGAATAATCGGGCTCGAGAATAGCCAACAGGCTGAGCGTACCGATCACGACGATAAACGGCAGCAGTCCCTTGCCGAGTCGCTTCACGGCTTC
>JANXUN010000501.1 GCA_025356185.1 Gemmatimonadaceae bacterium | reverse complement strand
CTCAAGTCCCGCCGCGCACGCACAGCAAGCCGCGCCCGCGAAAGACAAGCTCACGCTTGCCGACTACATGGATTGGGAAGACGTCAGCGCGCCCGCGTTGTCGCCCGACGGCAAGCAAATCATCTACACGCGCACGTGGATCGACAAACTGAACGACAAGCGTGAGTCGTCGGTGTGGATCATGAACGCCGATGGCAGTCGCAATCGCGTGTTGGTAAAGGGATCGGACGCCAAGTGGTCACCCGATGGCACGCGCATTTCGTATGTCGCGACTGGTGAACCGGGTGGAAGCCAAGTGTGGGTGCGTTACATGGACGGCGAAGGTGCAAGCACGCAAGTCACGCGCTTGAGCGAAGCGCCGAGCGACGTCGAGTGGTCGCCCGATGGAAAGTCGCTCGCGTTTGGCATGCTGGTGCGTGGCACAGACAATTGGCGAATCAACATGCCGGCCGCACCGCGCGGTGCAAAGTGGACCGAAGCGCCGCGTGTTGTGACGAAGCTCAAATATCGCGCCGACCGTCAGGGATTTATTGAAGACGGACTGCGTCAGATTTTCACCGTGCCTGCAGACGGTGGTACGCCGCATCAGATCACGAGCGGTGATTGGCCCGCGAACGGCACGACGTGGATGCCCGACGGCAAAGGATTCGTGTTTACGTCGTTGCGTACGGCCAACGCCGAGTATGCGTGGCGCGAGTCGGAGATTTATCACGTGGATGCGACGTCGGGGAACGTGACCGCGCTAACGCATCGCAAAGGTCCCGACAACAATCCCGTGCCGTCTCCCGATGGCAAGATGATTGCGTACACCGGTTACGACAGCACCGACGCGACGTGGAAAGATGCGGCGTTGTATGTGATGAACGCCGACGGTTCGAATTCGCGCGTGCTCACGGAAAAGCTGGATCGGACACCGGCCGGCATGTTGTGGTCGCCTGATGGCACGGGATTGTATTTCAATGTTGAGAACGAAGGCTCTCGCAACTTGTATTTCGTGTCGCTGAAAGGTGACGTACGCGTTGTCACCAAAGGCACGCACGTACTGACGATGAGCGACTTGGGCAAGAACTTTATGGCGGTCGGTACGGAAACAAGTCCGCTCAAACCGAATGATGTCGTGACGTTTGACGTGCGTACGCCAGTGATTAAACAGTTGACCGACGTGAACGGCGACGTGTTGGCGGGCAAGAAACTCGCGACCACAGAAGAAGTGTGGTACACGTCGGTGGACGGCTACAAGGTTCAAGGGTGGATTGTAAAGCCTGCCGATTTCGATCCGAGCAAGAAGTATCCGCTGATGCTTGAGATTCACGGCGGTCCGCATTCGATGTACAACGTGGCATTCAATTTCTCGCGGCAGGATCACGCGTCGAACGGCTCCGTGATGTTGTACACCAATCCGCGCGGCTCAACCGGCTACGGCTCGGCGTTTGGCAACGCGATCAAGAATGCGTATCCGGGCAAAGACTTTAACGATCTGATGGCCGGTGTTGATACCGTCATCAATCGCGGCTACATCGATGCGAAGCGGTTGTATGTATTTGGCTGTTCGGGTGGCGGCGTGCTCACCGCGTGGACCGTGGGCCATACGAATCGCTTTGCCGCGGCGGCGTCGATGTGTCCCGTGATTGACTGGGTGAGCTTTGTGGGCACGACCGACGGTGCGAGCTGGTATTACAATTTTGCGAAGTTCCCGTGGGAAGACCCGACGGAACATCTCAAGCGGTCGCCGCTGATGTATGTCGGCAACGTGCGCACGCCGACGATGCTGATGACGGGTGTGAACGATTTGCGCACGCCGATCAGTCAGACGGAAGAATTTTACGAAGCGCTCAGGATTAGTAAGGTGCCGACGGCGATGATTCGGTTTAACAACGAGTGGCATGGCACGAGTTCGACGCCGTCGAATTTCATGCGAACGCAGCTGTATCTCAGAAGCTGGTTTGATAAGTATCAGACGCCACCGGCGACGACGCGGGTGACGCAGGAGTTTGAGTTGCTGCGCAGGTTCTGACATTGTGCGGCGACGCGGTCCTTGTTTGGCGTCGGCAGGTGAATTCGTGGCCAGGATTTCGACGCGCGACATCGCCGTCCTGGCCACCCGGTAACTGCTGCATCACGATATGCTGCATTATGCACTGCATAACGTAGGCAGTAGATGTTTGCAGCGGCATCGTAAGCGCGGTTGCAGTGCCGACTTACAACGATTTCGCAAGATTCAATCGACTTTCTGATGCAGCGAAAAACGCGAGCTATTGTCTGTTCTTGCAGCCTGCGCACGCAGCCTCATTAGCGTTATGGTGTGCGAGCACGATTTGACAACTGTCACGTGACACATTACAATTTAAGGTGATCAAGACTTTCGCCGACCGCGCGACCGAAGCACTGTTCCGAACGGGAAAGTCGAAGCACGTTCCCGTCGATCTGGCTCGGCGCGCACTCCGCAGGCTGGAGGCGATTGATTCGGCGACACAACTCGCAGACCTGCGCGTACCTCCGGGGAATCGGCTGCACGCACTGAAAGCGGGTCGCGCGGGCCAGCATTCGATTTCCGTCAACGATCAGTGGCGCATCTGTTTTCGCTTTGAAGAGGGCGATGCGCATGATGTCGAGTTTTGTGACTATCACTAACCGGAGCCGCCTCGCATGAGCATCCCTAACTCCCGTCCGCGCGAACGTCGACCGATTCATCCCGGCGAGATTCTTCGCGAGGATTTTCTTCCGGAGTACGGTCTCTCCGTTACCGCCCTCGCCGAATCCGCCGGCGTCTCGCGTCAGTCGATCAATGAGCTACTGCGAGAGCGTCGCGCGCTGAGCCCTGAAATGGCGCTGCGGCTCGGGAAACTGTTTGGCAACTCGCCCGAGTTCTGGCTGAATCTGCAGCGCAACGTCGATTTATGGGATGCGGCGCGCGGATTGAGGAGCGAGATCTCACACATTCGCACGCTGCAAGTTGCATAACGATGCTTGCTGCTGACGAGCGGATTGCGGAGGCTCGCTGCGCTCGCAATGATTTGACCGCGCGCAGCAGAAGCCCGCGTTGAGGTTGTACGAACAGCTGTTTTCGTGTCGCGTCAGTGCTTGCGCAGCGAGCCTCGAGTTTGCAATGCTGATCTTCTGTTCGCACCGCCTGAATAACGGCGATTCATGCGCGAATACGTTGCTGCCCTGTGCGTTGTTTATGCCGCGTAGCCCTCGTGGGCCAGGTTCTCAATGTTGTGGACAAGACAATACAGTTTCCATTGCGCATCGACCTTTGCGCGCCAGCGCAGCGTGAAGCGAGCGAGTCGCTTGTTGTGCCCACGTGCACGTGCGCGCGTCCGCATCGTACACAAAGTCGCTCGGCGTGAAAACCGGTGACGATGTGAATGCCGCCTTCGACTTATCGTGGAGCGGATTCGGCTGTACCAAGTGGCGCGACTGCGTCGCGAAGCGTTCGTCACGCTGACGCATCGCGTTGTCCGCAATCAGCGCGGGCACGTGCAGCGCGGCGAGCTGTTGCAGATTCGAGTCGCTATGATAGCCCGCATCGGCCGTGATGATCGTGTCGTTCGCGCGAAATGATTGCACGGCATGAATCATCGGCAGCAGCAGCTCCTGCTCCGATCCTGTGCCATGCGCTTGCGCGTCCACAATGATCTGATGCGCGCTGTCGACGGCGGCGACGCCGGTGTACCCTTGAATCACGCCGTTGCTGGTCGCCATCTTCGCACTCTCGTTATCGGTGCGATTGCTCTTCCGGACGGCGCCCTTCGCACCGCGACGATCCTCGGGATGCGTGGCAAGCCACGTGCGGATCTGCGCCGCGTCGTGTTCCAGTTGGTCGATGCGTTTGCGCGCCGTCGTGTCCGGATCCGGTCCCGTCGGCGCCGTGTCTGCCGCGCGATGTCGCTGCAGCATCGTCGTCGCGGCCGCCTCCAATTTCTCCGCTTGTCGGGCGAAGTCGGCGCGTGTTCCACTGCGATGCTTCGACGCATTGCTCGGGAGCTTCAC